>CALRTD020000056.1:0-14005 GCA_943371015.1 Synechococcus sp. UW140
CAGAAAGTGCGTGAAGGCAAAGCCGATTTTGGCTACAATGCCCGCACCGAGACCTACGAAAAACTCTTCGAAGCAGGTGTTATCGATCCAACCAAAGTGAGCCGCGTAGCACTCGAAAACGCAGCTTCTATTGCTGGTATGCTCCTCACCACTGAGTGTGTACTGTCTGAAATTAAAGAAGACAAACCCATGGCAATGCCCGGTGGTGGCGGCATGGAAGGCATGATGTAATCGTGCTTACAAATAAAATAAAATCGGCCGGTCAAATTGATCGGCCGATTTTGTTTTGGAACACATACTTCAAAATCTGTTATTGGCCAATGAAGTAATAATTTGATCGCCGGTTCTGCAGTTTGGAGACAATAACCAGAGCAAAACTGTTGAACTGTAACAGCTTCAAATTCAATTCTGTTCAACAAAACAGCGGCTGAGGATTATCAGGGAATAAGCGCCTTAGATTCATGTCCGAAATCTTATCTTTGCAATTCATCAATCATTCAGAAAATGAGCAGGATGCGTAAAATTGCCTTTATCGGCATTGGTGTTGTGGTTGTTGCTACCATCATCTTCAAAATTCTCAACATTTATCCGGGTATTGTGGCTGTTCATGCTTTACCTTTTTGCATGCTGCTGCTCATCGACATTTCCCGAAAACGTTCGGCCAACACTGGCGATCAACCACAACAATAATAAACGCGGTTATCAAACTGCGGCCCGCTATTTTATGCGTTTTTTTTTCATTGTAGTTCTGCTGATTTCGGCAATACAAATTTATGCTCAGAAATTGGGAAACGGCAACAGTGCCGAAATTTCTGAGACACGCTCGTTTTACAAAACTATTTGCGGGAACCGGGTTATTGACTCGCCCAAAGGACAGTTTTACATTGGTTTTGGTTACAACAAAGAATGGTACACCAAATCCAACATTAACGTAAAAGACGAGTCAGGCGATTGGGATTTCACATTACATAAAATGACGGCTAAAGATCGGCCGAAATTGAATGAGGTTTTTCGTGTAGCTATTTCAATTCCGCAATACGGTTACCGGTTTGGTTATTGGCTGCCATCATCGCACTTTGGAATTGAGTTAAATTTCGATCACGCGAAATACGTTGTTGATGAATATCAAACTGTTCGTCTTACCGGCCGCATTGATGATAAGACCTATGATCTTGACACATTAGTACATCCTGTCAATTTTTTTGACATGGAACATACAGATGGGGCGAATTTCCTCTTGTTAAATCTCATGTTTCGCCGGCCGCTTGTGCAAACCCGTTTTGTAGATATTTATGGTGTGGCAAAGCTTGGCGGAGGTATTGTTATCCCGCGTTCAGATGTAACGCTTTTCGGACAACGCTGGAATCATTGTTTTCATGTTGCCGGGCAAGTAGCCGGGCTCGAAACCGGCTTACGTATTGAGTTACTGAACTATTTTTGGATTGAGCCCACAATAAAAGGCGTTTTTGCCAATTTCAATTCAGTTTTGGCTGTTGATGATGCGCTGATCAGTCACCGGTTTGGGGCGTTCATGGTTCTTGCACATGCAGGCTTCAGCGTACCGCTGGGCAAAGTACATTCGGGCAAACTACCCCGTTAATGTTAAGCTTACAAATACGATTGAGTTCCGTTTTAGCGTTATGAGTTGCAGTACCGGAATTTTTACCGGCGCGTAATTATTTCTACATTGCTGAAAATTAGCCCATGAAAATTCTGGCCATCGACCGTATTTTACCTTCTGCCTCTGAAGACAAAATCAGAGGTGTGGTAGTTCGCGAAGCACTCCACGTATGGATGCTTTATACAAAAGACATTATTCGTGAAGTTTATTTCCGCAAAGACCGGCCTGGCACAGTAATGGTGCTTGAGTGTACGGATGCAGCGGAAGCAAAACGACTGCTGAGTACTTTCCCATTGGTAAAAGCCGGAGTTATTGAGTTTGATGTAATTCCCCTCGGCCATTTTGTTCCCTTCGGCACCCTGATCGACCGCAGTCATTTTGAAGATCGGTTCGAATAAAACATCAGTTGAACAGGTAAGATATTTCAAAAGCGGTTTTTTACCGCTTTTGCTTGTTTAGTATATTCGTGATTATAATTCTAAACCATATCACATGAAAGCAAAACTCTACACCTTCATTTTAACATTACTAACAGGGACAGCACTTCAGCTTAATGCGCAGTGTACTGTTTCCATTACATCGCTTGCCGTAACCGGAGCAACAGTTAATGCTGTTCAAGCCGGCAGTGGTGCAGCAGTTCCGCTTCAGGGTTGGGATTGGGGTGATTCACAAATCAGTGTTGGTGCAACTGCATCGCACACCTATACAGCCAGCGGTACTTACAACATCTGCGCTGTCTATGCCGATCTTCTGGATACAGCAAACTGTCAGGTACAAGCCTGTTCAACAATTACAATTACCTTAGTAGGTGTTCAGGAAAATGCACCGGCAGTTACTATGCTAAATGCTTTTCCGAGCCCGTTTGCTACCCATGCAAATATCAGCTACACACTTGCTCAAAACAGCACTGTTGAAATTGAAGTGTTTGACATTACCGGCAAGCTCGTTACCAAACTTGAAAACGGTCCGCAAACTGCAGGCAACCATACAATTGTTTGGGAAGCAACAGATGTAAACGCAGGTGTTTATTTTGTGCGTTTGAAATCTGGTGATGCAACCATTACACGCCGCATTGTAAAGCAGTAATTTCTTCTTTTAGCTAGTAAGCCCGGCTCCGAAATATTTTTGGAGCCGGGCTTTTTATTTATGCTGATTGATAACTATCCCGTATTTCGTTTAATACGGTGGCGAATAAAGATCTGGTATCATTTCATTATAGAGTTGCTGTAAAACAACACGGAGAACGAGTTTCAGCCATTTATAGTATCCGTTTTGCGCACTGCACCTACTCACTCCTCAGACTTATTTAAACTAAAAATGGCGAACCAAAAGGTTCGCCATTTTTAGTTTAAACAAGTAGTATGCACTTATTCTTTTACAAGCTTGGTGGTATAAACTACACCATTGTTGATTACCTGCACTGAATAAACACCAGCAGCAAGATTTTCGATGTTGTAAATGTTGTTTGTACCAACGTTCTGGCTTGCAGAAACAACCTGACCGAGTGCATTGATGATCTGGATTTGCATCGGATCGTTGTTGGTGCGGTTAACGCGGATGTTCACGCTCTGTGCAGCCGGATTCGGATATACAGCAACGAAATCAGTTTGTGCAACTTCATTCACGCCATTTACGCCTGCAATATCATAAGAGAAAAGCAGGTTGGCTGTGCCCTGAAGTACACCAACAAGAACGAGCGGGTTTGCGTTTACATAAACACCACCGGCGAGATCGCCTGCTGTACCCATATCGGCAGTAACATCGTGCATTACAGATGTCTGTGCACCTGTAGCAATGTTGATTTGGATAAGATCTGCATTGCTGGTTGTGCCGGTTTGGTGGAAAGCCCAGAGGTAAGGACCGCCAGGTGATACACCGTCGAAAGCAAGACCGTAGGTAGCTGTGAGACCATGTGTACCGGCAAGGATTGAGTTAAGAACGTTTCCGTTCATATCAACCAGTGTGAAATCTGTAGCCCAGGTACCCACCCAGAAACCACCTGCATTGCTGTTTGCTGTGGGATCATAGGTGCAATAGCGAACGTTGGGAACAGAAGGTACGCTGATGGTTGAAGTAAGTGTTTGTGTTGTGGGGTTGATTTTGTAGATGTTTGCGGTGTTGGCACCAGCATATACAAATGAACCATCAGTAGTGAGTGAACGAACACCAGTAACACCCGGAACGGTGAATGAACTGGTTACAGATCCTGTTGCAGTTACAACAAAAAATGTATCGGTACCCCAACGAGAAACCCAGAAATTCAGACCAACAGGTACAACACCTGCATTACCTGTACCAGCACCGCCAGCAGTAATATCGTGGCTGAAAAGTACTTGCCAGGGAGCCTGAACTGTGGGCGGGGGATTGTTGTTTCCGCTTGACGGAGCTACTTCAGCAGAGGGAACTGAAGGGCTTTGAGCTGCTGCTGTACCGAATACAAATACGGCAGCAGCAAAGAGAGTAAAGGTTTTTTTCATTTCTGGTGATTTGGTTGTTAAGATGCTATAAATGTAAAAAAAAGCCTGTTAGTATTAAGAAATAACGGCAACAAAATAGCATTCTTCCGATACTGCAGCTGAAATCCGATTATTTCAGCCGTAACAATGTATTATAAAATAAAACGTCCGGCCACACACAGCCGGACGTTTTCACACACAAACACAAACAAGGCGTTTCACACACTTATACCTTGTTGAGTAAATCCTTCACAATGGAAGAAATCATTTTTCCATCGGCTTTGCCGCTGAGTTGTTTGGTTGCAGCACCCATTACCTTACCCATATCGGCAGGTGAAGATGCTCCGGTTTCGGAAATAATGGTTTGTAAAACGGCGCGCACTTCATCTTCACTCATTTGCTTGGGCAAATAACTTTCGATTACAGATGCCTGAAACACTTCAACCTCGGCCAGTTCCGGACGATTCTGAGTGGTGTAGATATCAGCAGTTTCGCGGCGTTTTTTAGCCTCTTTTTGCAATGCTTTAACGGCCGATTCTTCTGTGAGTCCTTCTGGTGAAGTTTTCAGCAACAGCACTACCGACTTAATAGCACGCAGCGCTTCGAGGCGCGGTGCGTCTTTTGCCAGCATTGCTGTTTTTATATCGGCGTTAATTTTTTCTTCGAGTTGCATTTCAATTTGTATTGCTCCGAAACTCAATCTACGTTGTCGTGCAGGAATGAGTTATTCGGGCGGATTTCAACTTTCTTATCTTCTGTTTCGGTAAGCGTAAAACGAGACACCTGCGACTCTGACGAGTGTGCAACGTTATCGAGCTGGATGTTGCGGCGCTTGTAGGCGGGCTCATTTTCCATCTCGTTCAGCCCCTGCGAAGTTTTGAGTTTCAGGCTCAGCTCTTTCAGTTTCTGAATGCGTTCCTGTGCTTTGCGCATTTGTTCTTCGGCCTCAACTTTTTTCATTTCAGGCTGAGGATTAACAATAGCAACAGGTTCGGGAGTTGAAAACAGTACAGGCTCTTCGGTTTGCGCAAACAAATCTTCGCTGGCAGGTGTGTTGTTTACTGCTTCAGCGTTTGTAATCTCAAACGTAATATTCTGCTGCTGAACCGGAGGCTCGGCAACATAGCGCTGCTGAATTTCTTCGGCTTTCGGCTCATCCTTTTTTACCAGAAACGGCTCCAGCGGATTGTTGTTATCGGCTACCGGTTCTGCCGCTGCAACAGGCTGCTGAACGGGTGTTTCAGTGGCAAGATTGAGCACTACTTTAGTCGCTTCTGGCTTTGCTGAATATTCGTAAGCAACCGGATTTGAAGAGTTGAAACCTGTAGCAATAATGGTAACGTTTACCGAATCACCAAGTGTTTCATCAACTCCGTAGCCTTTGATAATTTCAGCCGTTTGTCCGGCAGCTTCCTGAATGTAATCGGTGATTTCGCCGAGTTCATCCATGGTAATTTCGGTAGCGCCTGAAATGATATTGAGCAGCACGTAGCGAGCGCCGGTAATGTTGTTATCATTGAGCAGCGGCGAGCTGAGTGCCATTTCAACTGCCCGTGTTGCACGGTTTTCGCCAGATGCATTAGCAGAACCCATAATGGCTACACCGCTGTTGCGCATTACTGTGCAAACGTCGGCAAAGTCAACGTTGATCTGCTGTGTAAGGCTGATAATTTCGGCAATGCTTTTTGCAGCAGTCGAAAGCACATCATCAGCATGCGAAAAAGCATCGCTGAGTTTCAGATTACCGTACATCTCACGCAGTTTATCGTTGCACACTACCAGAAGTGTATCAACATTTTGCTTGAGTTGTTCGAGGCCGTCTTCGGCTTGCTGACGGCGTTTTTTGCCTTCAAACATAAACGGCACCGTAACAATAGCTACTGTAAGAATGCCGAGTTCGCGGGCAATACCTGCAATAATGGGTGCTGCACCGGTTCCGGTTCCGCCGCCCATACCTGCTGTGATGAAACACATTTTGGTATTGTTAGCAAGCAGGTTGCGGATATCTTCGATGTTTTCAATAGCGGCATTGCGGCCCACTTCGGGAAGCGAACCAGCTCCGCGGCCTTCGGTAAGTGCTGCACCAAGTACAATTTTGTTCGGCACAGGACTCATATCAAGTGCCTGCTTATCGGTATTGCATACAACAAAATCAACGCCGCGGATTCCTTGGCGATACATATGATTTACAGCATTGCTGCCGCCGCCACCTACACCAATCACTTTGATGATTGAGGATTGTTCGGGAAGATCAAATTTCATAGCTTCTGTGTGTTGTGTGTGTTCATTGGCCGTTTCTGCTGTAAACTCAACAACAGCGGCTGTTATTTCAGGGGTAAATGCTGCAACCGGTTCGGCAGTTGCTGTACATTCATTTATTTCTGTTTCGGCTTCAATTACAACTGCTGAAACCGGTTGTGTTTCGTTTGCAGGAAATTCTTCGGTAATGATTCCGATAATTTCTTCCTGTGCGGTGATACTTACTTCTTGCTCAGCACGCACAAATTGATCAGCAACTTCAATTTCTGCGTCAGCACTAATTTCATTCTCGTTAAACGATTCAATCGTTTGATTATTGGCTGCTGAGGCTGTCATTTCGGGCATTTCAACAGTTTCTGCTTCAGAAAAAGGTTCAGCAACTGTACCTTGTTCGGCAGCAAGAATTCCATCCCAGTTCATATCCGGCTCTTCAGCATAAGCTGTTGTGTTGGTGATGTCCCAGGTAAACGAAGTGGATTCTTCGCTGTTCTGCAAAGTGTCAGAATTGGCCTCTGCAGCGGCTTCCGAAGCCACATTCTCCGGCTGTGTCTGATCGCCTCCGTTCAGGAATTGCTCCTGAGCGTCATCGAATGTGTCGAAAATGCTGTAGTTGTCCATTTGACGTTTGCATATAAAATCGTGGAAAATTAGTTCACCTCTATTTTATATGAGCATAAGGTTACACTAACTTACTAACCGGCAATTGTTCATTACTGTTGTTAACAACAGCAGGCTGTGCAGACCAACAAGCAACTGAGGAATTTGCATGTCGGAGATCACTCAAAAAAGAATGGCGAACCGGTTGGTTCGCCATCAACTATTTTCAGTTTCGTAAAAACTTAACCGTTTGATTCTTCTTCGAACCACTGTTTTCCTTTCGTGAAAATCTGATCAAACCAATTGCCTTTTGTTTTTTTAGAATGTGTCTGCACTTTGGGCTTTTCTTCTTCTTTCTTGTGAACCGGTTCGTCTCCGATTCCGCGCATCACAAGGCCAACGCCGGTTGCATACATCGGGCTGGTAATTTCTTCGGAGCTGTTGGCAAGATGTTCGTTGGGATAACCAACGCGGGTATCCATACCGGTCACAAACTCAATCAACTGAGTAATGTGTTTCAGTTGCGATCCGCCGCCGGTAACTACAATGCCGGCAATCAGTTTTTTCTCGAAACCTGAATTACGGATTTCGTAATACACATGCTCAACAATTTCCTCCATACGCGCCTGAATAATGTGCGCAAGGTTTTTAACTGAAATTTCTTTGTGCGGACGACCACGCAAGCCCGGAATAGAAACAATTTCGTTTTCCTGATTTTCGCTGGCCAGTGCCGAACCGAATTTCACTTTCAGCAGTTCTGCCTGTGTTTTAATAATGCTGCAGCCTTCTTTTATGTCTTCGGTAATGATGTTGCCGCCAAACGGAATTACCGCTGTGTGGCGAATAATACCATCGTGAAAAATAGCCACATCAGTTGTACCGCCGCCAATATCTACAAGCACTACACCGGCTTCTTTTTCTTCATCGCTCAGCACAGCATCGGCTGATGCAAGTGGCTCAAGTGTGAGGTCTGCAACTTCGAGACCTGCTTTGTTTACACACTTGTAAATATTTTTGGCAGCCGCAACTTGTCCGGTTATGATATGGAAATTGGCCTCAAGTCGAGTGCCGGCCATACCAATCGGATTTTTAATACCAACTTCGGCATCAATGATATATTCCTGCGGAAGTACATGAATAATTTCTTCGCCCGGCGACATCACCAGACGGTACATATCTTCAATCAGTTCATCAATATCTTTCTGACTGATTTCATCATCGATACTGCGGCGGGTTTTCATGCCGCGGTGCTGAAGGCTTTTGATGTGCTGTCCGGCAATACCAACATTCACCACTTTAATATCTACACCCGATTTGTTGCTGGCTTCGGCAACCGCTTCTTTAATTGAACGAACGGTTTCGTCGATATTGAGAACAACGCCGCGGGCAACGCCTAGCGACTCTGCTTTACCAATGCCGAGGATTTCTATTTTACCGTGACTCGTGCGTCGTCCCACAAGGACAGCAATTTTTGTGGTTCCGATATCGAGGCCTACAACAATTTCAGATTCCATTGGTTTCGGGCTTTTTTGTGCAAACAATTTGGTGATGGTACTGGAGGTCTATTGTGCTGTATTTATTCCACGCACCGGTGTGTCGCAAACCATCCTGATAAAACACGCGCAGCTTGGCAAATTTCTCATCAAGCGCAGCAATGTTTCCGAGAATAATGCGGTGAGCACCCACACGCGGAATGAGCTCAAAGGTACAATCCTGCCGAATGTAAATCTGAGCAATTTGTGAACGTAGTAACGTATCATTGTCAATAACCCGGCAAAGATGCCAAACATCATCGGCTAAAATTGGCGATTTCAAGGCCGAATCAACCGATGTTTTATTGAGTTCACGTCCCTGCAATCGTCCGTAAGTTTCGTTAATGAAACCCGTAACCGGTGTAACTGTTGCGGTGTATTCACTCATCCATGGCATTACAAAACCGTGATCGTCGATATAGTAGGATTCGTTTTTAGAAGTAATGACGCGACATATTGGCCGGCGCTGCGTGATGTTGATGTTTACCTGACAATCAACACTCATAAATGCATCGGCATTTTGTACTGCAGGCAAGGAGTTCAGCCAGTTTTCAAGCGCAGGAATACTGATTTCAGAAACTGGTTTGCCCACAGGTGTATCGCCGCTTTCGCGCAAGAGCCGGTGAACATCTTCGGTAGTAATGAAGAGTTGATCAGCAGCAGCAGCGTGGCGGTTAATTGTAACATTAATCTTCCAGCAAACCCGTTCATTGTGCTGCTTGAGGGCAAAACTTGTAATCAGTACCGCACCAAGTGCCAGCACCGACCAAAGCGCAATACTCAAAATGCGTTTCATGATGCTGAACTGTTTATGGTTTCACGTAATGCGTTTTCTATCGGTGCAGCTAACTGATCAATATCGCCCGCACCCATTGTAAGAACAACTGTGCAGGATGAATGGATGGCTGCATGGATGGCTGCACTTTTTGTAACAACTTTAGCTTTAGCACCAATTAACCCGGCGAGTACCGCAGAGGTAATTCCTTCAATCGGTTTTTCTCGTGCGGGATAAATATCAAGCAGCAGCACTTCATCAAGTGTAGCCAATACATCGGCAAACTCTTGCATAAAATCGCGGGTGCGGCTAAACAGGTGCGGCTGAAAAATGCCAATGATTTTTTGCCCGGCAAACAGTTCACGAGCCGATGAAATGCAGGCGTTAAGCTCAGCCGGATGATGCCCGTAATCGTCGATATATGTTTTTTGTGCCGAACGGAAACGATATTCGAATCTCCGGCCAACACCTTTAAAAGAAGCCAATCCGAGGCGGATACCATCTTCACCTGCTCCTGCAGTAATGGCCAGAGCCGAAGCCGCAACTGCATTTTCAACATTGTGGCGGCCGGGTAAACCTAATGTCAGGTTTTCCCATTTATTGCCGTGATGATTCAGCGAAAACTCGTAATACCCATTGTTGATACGAATATCCGAAGCAAAGAAATCGCAAGCGGGATCATCCAGTGAATATGTATGAACCGCTTGTTCGCTTTCGAGATCCAGCAGTTTGACTACTTCAGGCTTTGTAATTACTTTTCCGCCCGGCTGAATTTGCGAAGCAAATTTCCGATAGGTGGCATACATTTCCTGTGTATCTCCGTAAATATCGAGATGATCCGCATCAACAGAAGTAATAACAGAAAAGGCAGGATGCAGCCAGAGAAATGAACGGTCATATTCGTCGGCTTCAACCACTACAATGTTGCTGAACAAATCAGCATCTTCTTTTCCGAGATTATTCCCGAGCAAAAGATTGGTTCCGTAGTTGCCGGAAATTCCGCCGAGAAATGCCGAACAATCTATGCCTGCACTTCGCATGAGATGCGCAGTAAGTGTAGTTGTAGTTGTTTTTCCGTGCGTACCTGCAATTGCAAACGTGCGTGTAGCTTCGGCAATGAGTCCGAGTACCTGTGCACGTTTCATGAGTGTGTATTCGTTTTCACGAAACCAAACTAATTCGGCATGGTCAGCAGGAACAGCGGGAGTCCAGACTACAACTGTTTTTTCCTTTGCGATATGATTGCGAAGTTCAAGCGGAATGTTGTTTACTGATTCTTCGTAGTAAACAGTTATGCCTTCGTGCTGAAGTGTACGTGTAAGATGTGTTTCTGTTTTATCGTATCCGCTAACCTGTTTGCCCATTGCATGAAAGAAACGGGCAAGCGCACTCATACCGATGCCACCGATACCGAGAAAGTGTATATGTATGCAGGCATTCAGGTTCATGACTGGCGGCGGAGAATTAGCGATGTTACTTCAGATGCAATGCGCTGTGCTGCGTCAGGAATAGCAAGTGTGGTGATCATTTCCGTGAACTGAGTGCGGCGATGATCATCATTTACCAATTTAATAAGTTCGGTTACGAGATGATGTGCAGCATCGGTATCTTTTACCAGCAAACCTGCGCCTTTGTTTACAAGAGCAAGTGCGTTTTTGGTCTGATGATCTTCGGCAACAAAAGGAGACGGAACAAAAATTACCGGCTTGCTTACAATAGCTAATTCAGAAATAGAACTTGCACCGGCACGCGAAACAACAATATCTGCAACAGAATAGGCATAATCCATTTCGCGGATAAATGCATGTGCATGAATATTATTCCCCTTGAAATTAGACGCAAGCTGCTGTGCTTTTGGCGCCCAGGTTTCGCCGGTTTGCCAAAGCAACTGAATTCCGGATTCCGAAATTCGCTGCAACCCTGCTCCTATTGCTTCGTTTACAGTACGTGCGCCAAGACTTCCGCCAATTACAAGCACAACAGGTCGCTCACCATCGAGTTTAAATTTCTCCAGTGCACGGGCGCGTTTTCCATCGAGTTTGAGAATATCCTGCCGAATCGGGTTTCCGGTAATGAGCAGTTTTTCTTTTGGGAAAAAGCGTTCCATTCCATCATACGCAACACAAATTTTATCCACCTGCGAAGCCAGAAGTTTACTTGTAATTCCGGGATATGAATTTCCTTCGTGAATTAGTGTAGGCACACCGGCACGCGCAGCAACACGCAGCATCGGACCACTGGCATATCCGCCGGTACCAATTACCGCATCGGGTTTAAACTTGCGGAGAATGCGCCGGGCATTGATCAAACTGCTGATAACTTTAAACGGAAACGAAAGGTTATCAATTGTAAATCTGCGCTGAAGTCCGCTGATCCAGAGGCCTTCAATGGCATAACCGGCTGCAGGAACTTTTTCCATTTCCATGCGCCCCTTTGCACCGACAAATAAAAATTCAGCATCGGGGTGCATTTCTTTCAATGCGTTGGCAATAGCAATGGCCGGGAAAATATGTCCTCCCGTTCCGCCTCCGCTGAGAATAAATTTAAGCGGTCGCAAGCTCGCCTCCTTTCTCATCTTCGGGCTGCGCATCTTCACCAGTTTCGGTTTCGCGGCTTACGCTGAGAATAACACCAACCGCAATGCTCGAAAACAGCAGTGATGTTCCGCCCATACTTAAAAACGGTAAAGGCTGGCCAGTAACCGGAAACAGATTTACAGCTACAGCCATATTTATCAATCCCTGAAAAACCAATTGAAACGAAAGTCCGAATGCCAATAACGCACCGAATGTTTTTTTGCTTTTCGTGGCTACACGTATTCCTCTGAAAAGCAGAATGAGATACAGCAGCGTGATTCCGATGCCGCCAATTACTGAGCCGTATTCTTCAATAACAATAGCATAAATAAAATCAGAATACGGATGCGGGAGAAAGTTGCGCTGCGTACTGTTGCCCGCTCCTTTGCCCATAACACCACCGGTTGCGATGGCAATTTTAGCCTGATTTGATTGGAAATTTTTATCGTCGTTTGCTGCTTCGTTACCGGTTACGAAATTTACAATTCGGTTTTTCCACGTATCAAGACGCGGCAATGCTTTCGGAAATGCAGCACCGAGTAAGATCAGTAATCCAAAACCAGCAACTGCAATTCCTGCAACTTTACCGATATGCGCAAGCGGCACGCCTCCGATAAACATGAGGATGCAGCAGGTAGTAAACAACAATGCAGAAGTTGAAAAGTTAGCCGGAAGAATGAGCAGACAAACTACTGCTACCGGCGCCATTATTTTAATCAATACTTTTTTGAAATCTTTCAGATCATTCTGATTCTGCGAAAGCACACGGCCGAGATACATCAGCAGTGCAAGCTTGGCAAAGTCTGATGTTTGAAACGTAAGACCTGTTCCGGGAATCGCAATCCAGCGGTCGGCATTGTTCAGGTTTGTTCCGCCTGCCAATGTATAAAGCAGCAATGGTAAAGAGAGAATAAGCAGGATCTGCGATATTCGCGAAAAGTAGGTGTAGCGAATTTTATGCGTGAAATACATCAAGATCATTCCCAGCAAAATAATTTTGCCGTGTTTGAACAGATAGTATTCTGTATCGCCCGAATGGTGCTTGTAGGCAAGCGTTACAATTGAGCTGTAAACAGCCAGCAACGAAAGCAACGAAAGCAGCACAACGATCATCCAGATCACTTTGTCGCCTTTGAAATAACTGAAAAGATTCATTGCTTTCGTTTACTGACTTATTGATTAACTGAGAATTTCTGCAGCACGGTGCTGCGGAAACGGTTGCCTCTGTTTTTGTAATTATCAAACGGATCGTAGCTCGGACATCCCGGAGCAAACAATACTGTTTTCACCTCGCCGCGGGCAAGAATAGCGGCATTATCAACTGCATCTTTCAGATCAGCAGCCTGTATAATCATTGGCACATGATCGGCAAATGTTTTGAAATATTTCCACGGTGTAGAACCGAGACAAATCACAGCACTGACTTTTTCAGCGGCAAGCGAAGTCAGTTTCTGATGATCGTCGGCACGATCAGTTCCTCCAATAATAAGCACAACAGCACCCGGAACATCACGCAGAGCCATCCAAACCAAATCAACACTGGTTGCTATTGAGTGGTTGATCCAGTTTACTCCACGCTGCTCTGTTATCACTTCAAGGTGATGAGCATTGTCGCCCTGCGTTTTTACACGCATACGCAGCATTTCTTCGTGCAGCGAAATATCCTGCTGTTTGATATTATTTTCGTGATGATTCATGCACGTACATTTTACTTGATTAAAGTCCGCGAACAGCAGCCTTGAACTGGCGGCCACGATCTTCGTAGTTTTCAAACATATCAAAGCTGGCACAGGCCGGCGAAAGCAGCACTGAATCGCCTTTAGTAGCCAGACGATACGAAAGCGCTACAGCTTCCTGTGCAGAACCGGCTTCAACAATAGTTTCAACGCGGTCACCGAAAGCTGCGATAATTTTACTGTTGTCTTTGCCGAGGCATACAATGGCTTTCACTTTCGACTGCACAAGTTCGAGCAGCGATTCGTAATCATTGCCTTTGTCAACACCGCCAACAATCCACACCACCGGCGTGTTCATGCTTTCGAGAGCATACCAGGTTGAGTTCACATTTGTCGCCTTCGAATCATTGATGAAGTCGATGTTGTTGATACGTGAAACGAATTCGAGCCGGTGTTCAACGCTCTGAAAATCGGAAAGGCTTTCGCGGATAGCATCTTTACGAACTTCGAGCA
>CALRTD020000057.1:0-13917 GCA_943371015.1 Synechococcus sp. UW140
TTTCGGAGGTCTCTCACCGATTCTTCTTCCGATGGTGATTGCCGGTCTCGGTATTGTTTTCTCAATCATCGGTACACTTTTCGTTCGTATTAAGTCTGAAACTTCAAGTGTTCAGAATGCACTCAACCTTGGCAACTGGTCTTCAATTATCCTTACCGTTGTTGCTTCTTACTTCCTTGTTGACTGGATGCTGCCTGATCAGATGAACCTGCGCAGCTATGATTTCAGCAAAATGGATGTATTCTGGGCTATTCTCATCGGCCTTATTGTAGGTGCGCTCATGTCAATCATCACTGAGTATTATACCG
Organism: Synechococcus sp. UW140; assembly: GCA_943371015.1. Classification (GTDB taxonomy): domain Bacteria; phylum Bacteroidota; class Bacteroidia; order Palsa-965; family Palsa-965. The sequence goes on from CALRTD020000057.1 coordinate 309, forward strand.
CAATGGGCAAACGTCCGGTTAACTCAATCATTCAGAAATCAGCAACCGGTCACGCTACCAACATCATCGGCGGTCTTTCTATCGGTATGGAATCAACCGTAATGCCGATTATCGTTCTTGCAGCCGGTATTATGGCTTCTTATGCATTTGCCGGTTTGTATGGTGTAGCTATTGCAGCAGCAGGTATGATGGCAACTACCGCCATGCAGCTTGCTATTGACGCTTTCGGCCCGATTGCCGATAATGCCGGTGGTATTGCCGAAATGAGCCAGCTTCCTCCCGAAGTTCGTGAGCGTACCGACAACCTTGATGCTGTTGGTAACACCACTGCAGCAACCGGAAAAGGTTTTGCCATTGCTTCTGCAGCGCTTACCTCTCTTGCGCTTTTTGCAGCGTTTGTAGGCGTAGCCGGAATTGATTCTATCGACATCTTCAAAGCACCTGTACTGGCCATGTTGTTTGTGGGTGCTATGATTCCGTTCATCTTCTCGGCTCTTGCTATTGCTGCGGTAGGCCGCGCTGCAATGGACATGGTAAACGAAGTTCGCCGCCAGTTCCGCGAAATTCCGGGTATTATGGAATACAAAGCCAAGCCCGAATACGAGAAATGCGTTGAAATTTCTACCAAAGCTTCTATCCGCGAAATGCTGCTGCCGGGTGCTATTGCGCTCATCGCTCCGATTCTTATTGGATTCGGTTTCAAAGGCATGTTCGACAATGCTCCTTCGGTTGAAATGCTTGGTGGTTTGCTTGCCGGTGTTACTGTTTCAGGTGTTCTTATGGGAATTTTCCAGAACAACGCCGGTGGTGCATGGGACAATGCCAAGAAATCATTCGAGAAAGGTGTAATGATTAACGGCGAGAAATTCTTCAAGAAATCTGAGCCGCACAAAGCATCTGTAACCGGTGATACCGTTGGTGATCCGTTCAAAGACACCTCTGGTCCGTCGATGAACATCCTCATCAAACTCATGTCAATTGTATCGCTTGTTATTGCACCGTTTATCGCCGTAACACCCGAAGTGAAGGCTCCTGAAAAAGCCCTTCCGATTGTTGCAGCAAAAGGCAACTACAGCTTCGTATCAGACAGTTGCACACTTGTGTGGACAGGTAAAAAAGCAATTGGCTCACACACCGGTTCTATCAAAATTTCAGGAGGTAACATTTCACTTGATTCAACATCAATCAATGGTGAATTTGTAATTGACATGAAGTCAATCACCTGCACAGATCTTACAGATAGTACCTACAACAAGAAGCTTGTTGGTCACCTGATGGATGTTGATTTCTTCGGAGTTGCAGCACATCCCACAGCAAAACTCTCGCTGAAAAAGATTGCAGCCCTCGACGATAAAAGCAACTATCTCATTACTGCTGATCTTATGATCAAAGGTATCACCAACGAAATTTCTTTCCCTGCTCACATTGTTACCGAAGGTGGCAGTATGTCTGTAGGTGCTGATATTACCGTTGACCGCACTCGCTGGGGCATTGTTTACAACTCACCCACAGCAGGAGCACTTGGAGATAGTTTCATTTACGACAACTTCAACCTTGCTATAAATCTCAAAAGCAAGAAAGATTAATTCGCCCTGATTTTCCTGCGCATTACAGAAAAGGCTCATACGTAACGTGTGAGCTTTTTTTTGTTTCGAGACCATGGGTAATGACTACAAATGAAAAACGGCGCACTGAAGTTCAGTGCGCCGTTTTTTATCAGATGATTTATTGTTAGAACAAACCGTTGATCTCTGCGTTGATTTTATTCATGATTTCGCCGAGGTGTTCGGGATTATCCATGAATTTATTTTCATCAACATCAACAATGAGCAGCTTGCCGAGTTCGTATTGCGAAATCCACGCTTCGTAGCGTTCATTCAAACGTTTGAGATAGTCGATGCGAATGGCATTCTCGTATTCGCGGCCGCGTTTCTGAATCTGATTAACGAGCGTAGGTACCGAAGCGCGGAGATAGATGATCAGATCCGGCGGCTGAATAAGTTCCTCCATCAGCCGGTAGAGCGCGAAATAGTTTTCAAAATCGCGCGTAGTCATCAAGCCCATTGCATGAAGGTTGGGCGCAAAGATGTGCGCATCTTCATAAATAGTACGATCCTGAATGACATTGATACCCGATTTGCGGATATCAAGCATTTGCGCGAAGCGGCTGTTCAAAAAGTAAATCTGCAGGTTGAACGACCAGCGCTGCATATCCTCATAAAAATCGGAGAGGTATGGATTTTCGTCGGCATCTTCATAATGTGCCTGCCAGCCATATTGCTTTGAAAGCAATGTGGTAAGCGTGGTTTTTCCGGAGCCGATATTTCCAGCTATTGCAAGGTGCATGTGTGATTCTTGTGTGTGAATTTACTGGGCAGCGCTAAAGTAACAAAAAGGTACGGCTTACGCGTACTTTGTTGATTTCTTCGTAAAATGAAATTAATGAATCAGGTCATGATTTTATCCTGATCTGCCATTTTGGTATCTATGGCATCACGCAAACCATTTCCGAGAAACATAAACGCCATAACAAGCAGCATAATTGCAAGCCCGGGAACCAATGCCAGAAAATAATCGCCAACCAAAATATAGCCGCGATAATCACTAATCATAATTCCCCACGAAGGTGTAGGCCGCTGTGCTCCGATACCGAGAAAACTAAGTCCGGCCTCAATCAGAATAGCGCTTGCAAAATTATGAGCTGTGATTACTATAACAGGCGCAAGCACATTGGGTAATATATGTTGCATGATAATGCGGCTGTTTCTGAAACCCAGAGCGCGCCCCGCTTCCACAAATTCTTTCTCACGGATGCTCAGAATTTGTCCGCGTACAACACGGGCTGTATCTACCCACATGGTGAGGCCAACAGCCATAAATACCGGAAACATTCCTTTGCCAAGTACAAGCGTAATTGCAATCACCAGCAGCAAAGTTGGAATGGACCAAACCACATTGATAAACCACATGATCAGATCATCAACCCAGCCGCGGAAAAAGCCGGCAAGTGCGCCCATCAGCATGCCGATAAACAGAGAAATAGTTACCGACACCAAGCCCACAAACAGCGAAATGCGTGTTCCGATGAGTACACGGCTAAACAAATCGCGCCCGTGCTGATCGGTACCGAGCCAGAATGTTTGTTCGTGAATATTAGCGGTTATTTCGCGGCGAAGCTGGTTCCAGGTCTTACGAAGTTGTTGAGTTTCTCCGATTACAAAAAACTCTTCGGTACTTGCAGCTGTATCGGTATGCCGGACTTTTGTTTCATCAATTGCAAATAATACATCGGTCATACGCTCGCGATGCACCTTTCCGGGTTTTCCGCCTTCTGTCCACTCGTGCCAGAGTATGGCATCATCTTCAAACCAGTAATCGGTAATTGCGTGATATTTATAATCGTTAGGCTCACCAAAAAACATCTTCCTGAAAAAACCGGTTGTATTGGCATCATCATGCTTGCGCAGGCGAATGAGCTGACAACTGAAGCCGGGTTTGCAAATGCTCAGTTCATCGATATGGGTATCTGCATCAGGACTTCCGTCGGGAGTTATTGTATAGCCAAACAGAGCAATAAGCATCATCAGTGAAATGATGCCGAGTCCGAGAAGCGCAAGTTTATTTTTGCGGAGACGTTTCCACGCATTAGCAGCCAGCGAAGCCGCTCTTCCGCTACCGGATTGAGCTGCATCGGTTTCTGTGAAGGCTAGCAGTTCGTTTTCTGCGGGCTCCTGCATGGTTTATGCTTGAGGTGTTTTGGTCACATATTTCCTGTTTTTCCAACTGAACCGACCTGCAAAAGCACCTATTGTGATAAGTGGAATGCAAAGCTGATACATCGGCCACGCGGCAATAAACCAGAGCAGCAAATTGGGTTTCCGGAAAAAGGTGATGGCTAAAGATAGTAACAAAAAATCGGCTGCAAATTTTAGCAGCAAGTTCATAAACAGGAGCGAAATCAGTTGCGGAAAAAAGCACGTAAGCACCAGCAGCAGCCAAAGTAAAAAGCTGTTTGCAGCCACAGCAGTACCTATAAACTTAATTCGCCCGCTGCTGTAGTAGTGATACTTTGATGCCCAGCGGATACGCTGCGCGAAAAAATCGCTGAACTGCTGAGCCGCAGCAGCGGGCACAGCAGCCGAAACATCATGCACCCATTGCACAGTGCCCGGCTGCTGTGCATGCGCGCGCAGCAAGAGCAAAACATCATCGCCCGAAGGAGTAGTATCGTTTGCATAGCCACCGGTTTGAGCGGGTAAACTGCGCACATAGCACATACTGGCTCCGCTGGCTGTAAATGCCACACCGCCGGCCAGCAATCCGGCCGAAACAGCCTGAACTGCTATACTTTCTATTTCCTGAACTGCTTTCAGCACTCCATTCCTGCCCTGCAGCACAATTGGCCCGAAAGCCAACTGCACATTGCCTTGTACCTGCGCTGCCAGCAACCTGCTCCAGTGCGGAGGCGGAACGCAATCGGCATCCGTGACAAGAATGGTATCGCCCGCTGCAGCTGCAATTCCGGCCATAATCGCGGCCTTTTTTCCTTGCTGATTTTCCTGAAGATGAACAACCCGAACGCCCGGAACACTTGCTGCGAGTTCGGCTGTATGATCGTCTGAATGATCGTTTACAACAATAATTTCTGCGGGAGCTTCCTGCGCCTGCAATGCCTGCAAACAATGTAAAATAACGTGCGCTTCATTGCGGGCCGGAACCAGCACGGTTAATGCCGGTAAGTTGTGCCTGGCCGAAACTGTTTTCGGTAATCGTGAAAACCGGATAACCGGCGGCAGCAGCGCAAGCAGATAAGCTGCTGCCGAAATAATTATCAGCGCCAATACAATCTCATTCATGATCGTCGGCTTTAAAAAAACGAAAGTGCAGCACAGGCCATATTCCGGCAATAGCCGGAAGCCCAACGTTTACCGCCCACAGCACCAGTGCAGCACTTAAAGCGGCTGGTTCGTTTCCGCTCATCCCGCCAATTACCGCCGCTGCTGCTGATCCGCGTACCACAATTTCTGTAAATGCAAATGTTGGAATTAAGGTAATGAGTCCATACGTAACCGCCACAGCAGCAGCCAGCAGCAGCACATCAAGATCAATACCCGCGGCACGCAGCAGCAGCATAAACTGAAACAGATAAACCATGTACCGCAGAGCCGATAAGGCGAGCAAGGCCGCCAGCTTTTTAACGGTAATGCCGCGAAGTGTACTGATCACTTTCTGAAACTGCACACTTCGCCGCACAAGCAAAAAAACAATAAAGCAAGCTGCAAGCACGCCAAGACTGAACAGTGCTGCCATGAATACATTGATCTCAGGCAGCTGCAGGAGATCCTGTGCAAGCAGAATGCCTGCTGCCGCCGCAAACGTAGTTACAGCAAGCTGTGCAGCGCTTCCGGCGGCGGCGAGTCCGAATGCTTCAACACGCACAGCGCGCGGCAGTAAAAAAATACGGCCGGCGCTCTCCCCTATCCGGTTTGGAGTAGCTGTACCCGCCGTTACTCCGGCAAGAACGGCACTTAACGCCTGAAAAAAACGAAGTTCCTGCAAAGGCTTCACTAGCAGTTTCCATTTTACAGCTTCGAGGCTCCAGTTCAGCGGCAACAATAAAAAAACGCCAACCCAAACATACAACGGAGCATCCGCAAAGTAGCTGAACTGCACCTGTAAAGCGCTGCGGCTTGTGTGTTGTATTAAGTAAATCAGTGCAGCCGAAACAATTGCTACCTTTAGCAGCAGCGAAAGCAATCGGATCTGAGCTCGTGCGGGTTTCATCTCGGTTGCCAAAATAAGCAAAAGCAAGTGTCAGCAGCCGCTTCAACTAAACCACTTATTGATAAAGTTGTCCTCGGTATCGATCCGGGTACAACAATTATGGGTTTCGGTGTCATCCGCATTACCGGCCGAAACATGACCCTGCTTGAAATGGGCGTGCTTCGTCTCGAAAAAATAGCCGATCATCCGCTCAAACTAAAAAAGATTTTTGAGGAAACACTTGCGCTGGCCGACAAATACAAGCCCGATGAATTTGCCATCGAAGCACCGTTCTTCGGGAAAAACGTACAGTCGATGCTTAAACTCGGACGCGCACAAGGTGTAGCAATTGCCGCAGCGCTCAACCGCGATCTACCGATTTTTGAGTACAGTCCGAAAAAAATTAAGATGTCGATTACCGGAAACGGAAATGCATCTAAAGAACAGGTTGCGTCCATGCTTCAGCAATTGTTGAAAATAAAAGAAATGCCTAAATACTTGGATGCTACCGACGGACTGGCAGCCGCTGTTTGTCACTATTTCCAGAACACAGGTATTGGCGGAGCACCTCAAAAGAAATTCGGTAGCTGGGAAGCATTTCTTAGCAATAATCCGGAACGGAAATTAAAGTAATTTATCTGCTTTTATTTTAATACTTTTTTCTGATTGAATTCAAAATAATTCGACAGAAAACTACTGTGAATAGTATTCTTACAGGATAGTTTACAGGAGAAAAAATCTCTCCCAGAACGGCTGATGTATTCAGGAGATTTTTTAGAGATATCAGTTTGTAGATTTCTAAAAACTATTGCAACCAATTATTATAAATATATCAATACTTATGGATTAGAATACAATCTCTTCGTTACACGAATCAACACTTAGCGGTGTTCGTATTCCACTGTTATCATTTGCATAAATCACAACTTTTTTATCTATTATTCAATTACTGTAAACAAATAACTACAACATTCACAAAAAGATTGTCTGTGAAAAAATACTCGTTTTTGAATAGTTAAACTACTGTTTTTCTGATTTTTAGCACTTTTTCACCTACGAGATAGTCTGTGAAAATTGCCCGAATTTTTCCTTGATTTCGCTTTTCTGGGGCTGCAACTTGTAGTAAGCAATATGACCGTAAGAAAACGGGTAATACATACTGCAATAAATCATAAGTAATATAACCTCAGATCTCAGCAATTATGTATGTAAATGAGCATCCCTCCAATTCTAAATTTCTGTACACAGCAGAAGGAAATTTTACACCCGAAGGTATGCAGCAGCATTGTGCTGTGCTGGAACGCGAAATAAAATGGCTGCGCGATGTAATAGATTTGCGTTTTCCGAAAGAAGCCGAAACTTACACCTACAATGAAAAGGCCGACTGGACAACACTTTCGCCTCCTGATTTGCTGAATGAACAAGGCCCGTATCCGGCACTGGTAAATCACCACAAACTTGGCAACGAGGAACGCCTGCTGCTGGTTCTTACACTTGCACGGCAGATCAATAAAACATCGCTGAGAACACTTTCTGATCTATCCATTCAGAATCAGGAACTGCTGGACCAGGCAGGTTGTTATTTGCAACCCGAAAACAGAAGTTTGGTAATTACCCTGAACACGCTTCTTACACTTATAGCGGGCAATAATCTCGCACTGCGGCAGCAAGCGCGAAATGCAGTGCTGCGCGATGGACAAATGCTGCTGCATCAAGTTATTGAGCTTGAACAGCCGCCAAACTACAATGCACAGTTTGGTGATACCGAAAAAATTCCGGTGCTGGCTGCCGAGTATGCCGAGTTTCTGCAATCAGGCAAACCACCCCGCCCCGATTTTGGCGAAGGCTTCCCCGCACAGTTAGTCAGCACAACGCTGAGCTGGGAACATCTCATTATTCCGGAGCCCACACTCAACGAAGTGCGTCTTGCTATGCGCTGGCTGAGTCATGGCGAAGCATTAATCAAACGCAGCGGAGGCACCGTCAACAAAAGTTTCCCGATACTTTTCTTCGGACCTCCGGGTACCGGAAAGTCGCTCACCGCAAAACTCATCGGCAAACAATTCGGTAAGCTCGTTTTCCGTATCGACCTGTCGATGATGGTGAGTAAATACATCGGCGAAACAGAAAAAAATCTCTCCCGTCTCTTCAAACGCGCCGAAGGCAAAGACTGGATTCTGTTTTTCGACGAGGCCGATGCATTATTCGGAAAACGCACACAGGTAAGCGATGCGCGCGATAAATGGGCGAATCTGGAAATGAGTTATCTCCTGCAGCGCATCGAAGAATACAACGGAATTTGCATCCTCGCCTCCAACCTGCGCGATAATATTGACGGAGCGATGCTGCGCCGCTTTCAGTTCACAATTTGCTTTCCGCGCCCTAACGAGCAGCAGCGCGAAGAACTCTGGAGAAAATTGATTCCGCAAGGCTACAGCTACGAAAATGTAGACTTCAAGAAATTACGACAGCAGGACCTAACCGGGTCAAACATTGCAAATATTCTGAAACAAACAGCCCTTGCCGCCGAAGCCGAAAGCCGCACAGTACTCAGCAACACAGATATCGTACGCTTTATTGAACTTGAACTGATGAAGGAAAGCCGTACGATTAAACAGATGCGGTAATAAATGTATTGAATTGTAAAGCGTAACCTCCATGTCGCATAACCTCTTTGCTCACGAAGAAGATGATGAAAACTATTATGGTTTTCGGAAGGATCCCAAACAGGAAGCTGCTGAAAAGTATCAGCAGCAAGTTAAGACCGCAAAAGCCGCTTTTGAACTATACACCTGGCCGGCTATTGTAAAGAAAATGCAGGCCGGTAAAGCGTTGGGGTATTACGATGCGTATGATGTTCGGATTTATGGTACTTACAAGCAGTTGCAGGAAGTTGAGGGGTATAAGAAGAATTTTTCAGCAGCAAAAAATTCATCCCTCAGCAACACAGTAAAACCGGGACTTGAAATCTCGCAACCCGGTGATGCATCGGAGGTACAAGCGGATGCGGTGGCTGATGCAGTAGTTTCAGGCGGAGATGCTGCGGCGTTAATGGAGGCCTCAACAACGACAAGCACAGTTTCTCCGCAAACCCAACCCGGCTCGCCGCAAACTACAACGCCAGAATTCGATGCACAACTGCAAGCGAGCAAAGGCAGTGGTCAGCAGCTCGATGAAAGCACCCGCTCCAACATGGAAGCCCAAATGGGTACTGATTTAAGCGGGGTTAAAATCCATACTGATTCCAATGCGCAGGAGATGGCGGATGCTGTAAACGCCAAGGCGTTTACGCATGGGCAGGATGTTTATTTTGGCAGCGGATTCTCGCCGGGGGATACGGGGTTGCTGGCGCATGAGTTGGCGCATGTGGGGTTGGGAGGTGAAGGAATAATGCGCTTTGTTGACCCAACTACTAAACCAACTTATTTGTCATATAGTATCCCCAAAAAAGGGATTATATATCAGGATACAGCCACATTATTTGATGATAATGCAGTTACATCAAAAACAAAAACAATACTTCACTTAGGGGATACTGTACTTGTCTTAGGGGAAGTGGATGAGTGGTTATATGTATATGATTCAACAATCAAAACAAGAGGTTATGTCCTTAAGTCTCTTCTACTTTCTTATGATCAGGAATTAGATACGGCTTTACTTGAACAAGATATCGAAAAGCTGCAAAAGTTATCAGCTTATGAAATTGCAAAGGTTAGAGGAATTGCCTGGGCTGATATCAAAAAGTTATTCCTATTAGATAAAGATTACACTGATACAAAAGCAGGGAGTCACACATTTATCAAACAAAAATTATTAGAAGGTTGGCATCCAGAAGATGGTACACCTCAAATAAGAACCTGGTATGAAGATGGAATGCTCGTAGTGGACGCATGGACTCCTACACTTGCAAGAATTAAAGTTCTGGAGATGGGATATAAACCTGATACAGGACTTATCTATCGCTGGAATCGTTCATATTACTCCGATGAATTAAATAAGTCAGCAGAAGTACGAAAGGAAAGCACTTTCAGTTTCCGAAATATTAAAAATCAACTCGAACTTGATTTTGAAAAAGCATCTAGTGGCCTTACTCCATTTGAGGGAGATATTTATCAATTTTCAAAACAATATGGATCATTTGCCAAGTTTATAGAAGCTCGCTTTAGCGAGAAAATGGGAACTTTTAAAGAATTTAACGCAACAGGTATAGCGTGGGATCCCCCATCTGAACACTTTCCACAGGGCGGTGTATATCTGAGAAGTTCTCCTTTTGGAGAAGGAGAAACTGATCAAGTTGGAGATAACGAGTTAAAACTATTACCATTTAATACATCATTTAAAATTTTAAGGTATAGTGAAATACATGATTGGTACTATGTCCAACTGGAAAATTCAGAAGAAAAGGGATATGTCGCATCTCATCTTGTAAAGATTCCGCCAGAACCTACTGCCAAATTACACTTGATAACAAAAAATCAATCAGCTCTGGAAGTTGTTGCGCTTTATTATGCTGGTACAGATGCCCGGAATTATGTAAATATGCTGGCAGAGCTTAATGGAACTGGTATTGTACATCCAAGAACAGGAAAGAAGGAAGACTGGAATGAGACTCGATTATTGAAGGATTTTTTAATCTGGATTCCAGGTCGTTTATTCGCATCTAAATACGTATTTAAACAAAAAGATAACTACGGATCAAAATATGATCAGCTTACTGATTTTTCTAAAGAAAATCAAATTTTTACAGAGCGGCAAGGGTTAAGTCACACCGAAATAAAGGACTGGACACTGCTTCGAGATAAAGTTTTCCGGCTTGACAAATCATTAATCGAACGCTTTAATAACTTAACAGGAATTAGTTGGGGTGATTTTTTATCGACACTTAGCGGTGTAGCAGGTCTAACATATACCCTTGTTACTAAGAATTTAGAAGCGTATAATCTGGATAAAGATTTAAAAAAGCAAGGTAGTTCGCTTAATGAATTGTTTCAGGTTTTAGTCTATTTCAAAAAAATTTCCCTGAAAAAACTTTTTGACTTATTGGATCAATCGGCAACGATAATCCAACTGGAAAAGCAAAAATATCGTTCAACCGATACTCAGGGGTTTGGCAAGTTAATGGAGGCCATAACTGCAATGCGCTCGGGCTATGATGCAGCTGATAAAATAAGAGCAAAAGGAGTTAAAAAATTCTTCCAGACTGAAGATACTACGGAACGTCCTGATTGGAGAGTTTATGTTGACAGAAGTACGATGGAAGATGCTGATGTCGGATTTTTCATGCAGATTAAAGCTGCCGCTAATGATGAAACTGAACTGCTAAAGATATTAAGCCGGCGCTCGCCAGAAGAGGTTCCTGCTGTACTTGCCCGTTACCTGTTGAGTTACAGTAATCACTCTGGTAAAGTAAGTGATTATATGAATTCTACTTACCCCGAATTTAAGCAGGCAGCAGAGAAAGAATCAGAAGTAGATAAAAAACGAATTACAGCTGGACAGATTGACAGTCCCGTCCTGGCAGATAGTGACCCCGACACTGATTGGCGGGAGATTTCAAGACTGGAATCACGTGAAGCAATTCGTAAACGTGTTATTGAAATTTTGAACCGGAAGGCTGTAAATGTCAAAGAATCCAGAGTTCGCATTGCAGAGGACACTGAACGAATCTGGGAACTTGGTCCAGTACTTCAACTGGTGCTGAACGAGCAGAATATTGTAGAGGGCTCCAATATTAAATTATTGGTTTGGGATCGGGTTGAAGACCACGAAAGGCATAATACGATGCGTTCTATTTGCCTGGCTGCTTTGGGTATTATTTTAGGTCTGCTTGGATTCTTTACTGGCGGAGCTACATGGGCTGTATGGGCCTCCGTTGCAGGCAGTGTAATAGTAAGTGGTATTGATCTTTACTTCGAACTCAAAGACTATTACTTTATTAAAGGTGCAACAGACACTGGAATAGGAAGCATAATTGCAATAAGTGATAAACATCCTAGCCTGATCGGTATCGTTTTTGCGCTACTGGGATTAATTATTGACGCTGCAACATTGGTAAAACATGGGCTCAAAATAGCCGGTATTATTGGCAAACTGGCCGATGAAACAGCTGACTCAACCAAAATTCTTAGTGATTTATATGATGAGTTGAGACTGAATAAAATGATTGCAGAAACCCTATCGAAAGATGACTTCATCAAACAGATGGACGAACTCCTGAAACGAGATAAAGCACTGCTCGAGAAGCATCGTGAAGCAATCGAAGGGTTAATGAAGCAAATGAAAATTGCACAGAAACTTGACAATGTTCCTGCTGCTGTTCAGTATGCGCTGGCCCGTATGTATGATGTAAATCCAACTGTTACAAGAGCTATAATCAAAGCTAAGGATGGGCATAAGATTTTCTTACGCCTGACTGTTGATTTACTGAGCAGTCCCAACGCTGTACACGATTATACAAAACTTGCAAACCTCTTCCTTAAAGAAGGAGAAGAGCTTTCTGAAGAGGGTGTAACTGTACTGCGTTACCTATCAGAAAGTATTCCAGGTACGATTGATGAATGCTCTTCAGTAGTTAAAGTCATAGAAGAGGCGGTTATCAAAACCGGTAAAAATTTTGATCCGAAATTTATGCAAGAAGTGTTGACGGATCAGCGACTTAGAAAGCTCATCTTAGAAAACCCAGCAGATTTGGATGCTATTGCAAAGCATTATGATGAGTGGGTTAAGAATGGTAGTAAGGGGGCTTTTGCAGATGATGTTGCAAAAAATATTGATTCAATCAAAAATGCAATAAAAAGAACCTTACTAAAAGAAGGAGAAACAATACTTGGCCGGCCAATAAAACGAGTGCGTTCCGGCGACCCTGATAAAATTGTAATCATCGGTATGGACATGGATGGTCATGTTATTCCAATAGCCAGAGAACTAGAAAGTCAAGGATATAAGGTGGAAATTCTTGAAGATGGTTTCCTAAATGGTCGTACATTTGAAATAGATGGGAAAAAATGGACAGTAACGGAGGCTTGGGAGGATATGGTAACTAATAAATCTTATGCCAGAATGAGAGGTTCTGACAATAAGATTCTACCAGAATTCTTAGATCAAATACCAATGTATAAATTAAATCAACGTTGGATAACAGAACATCAAATATCTGGTAAAACCATTATTGATGTGGGAGCCCCACCAAAATCAAACCGATCTAGCCTCTTCTACGATATGGAAGTTAACTCAATTAATTGGAACAAGTAATGGATAATAAATTAACTGATTTGGCAAGAACTATTCAGCAAACCGTGCTAAATCGATTCGCGCCAACAATCGAACAATTTGCGACTGAACTTGAAATACAGTTCAAAGAAGAAAGAACTATTCATAAACTCGATCAGTCTGAAAGACAAACTGATTTATGGATGAATATTTATTTCAAAAGACCAAGCATTAACAAAACCATTCACTTTGCTTTTTATGATGGATACAATGGCAACAAAGAGCTATTTTATGATTTAGATATTCTGATACTCACATCAGGCCATAAAAGAAACGTATGTTCCATTAAAGAATTTTATAAACACTTGGGAATACCATACAGTTTTAATAACTTCTTTCATCAACAAGGATCGGATCACCTGCAGCATCAACTAGATGTATTTCTTACTACAGTTAATGATTTTTTAAATTTATCGGAGATTCAATCTATACTCTATTCTGATGCCTGGATTGATATTCCAATAGACATGAGTGAATATAAATGATAAATCTTACCTATTGAAAAATGTAATTATTCCCAATTTATCTATTCCATATTATTGTACAGATTTTAACTCAATAAACAGAGGTAAATAAT
>CALRTD020000058.1:0-13900 GCA_943371015.1 Synechococcus sp. UW140
ATCGGCAAATGCAACCGCAACAACTTGCGGACTCAACAATGGTTCGGTAACTGCTACTGCAACCGGCGGATCCGGAACGATTACTTATTTGTGGACGCCGGGCAACTTCACAACTGCAACAGTGAACAACCTTGCTTCAGGTACATACGTTGTTACAGTCACAGATGGCAATAACTGCACAGCAACTGCTACCACAACAATAAATGGTTCGAGTTCCGTTGCATCAACCAGTTCAGTAACCAATGTGCTTTGCAGTGGTGGTGCAACCGGATCGGCAACAGTTACTGTTACAGGCAACAACGGACCAGTAACGTATGCATGGGTACCTAACGTAAGCACAACGAACATTGCAACAGGACTCACTGCCGGAACATACGTATGCACAGCAACGGATGCTACCGGATGCACTTCTACAGTTACTCTGACGGTAACACAACCTGCGCAGCTTACAACAACAGCTGCAGCAAACCCTACTGCTGTTTGTCAGGGCCAATCGGTAAATCTTTCGGCAAGTCCCTTTGGTGGAACACCCGGTTATACCGGAGTTTGGACACCGGGCAATCTCAATGGTTTGCAGCAAACAATTGTTCCGACAGCTACAACTACTTACACATTAACTGTAACCGATCTGAATGGCTGTACTGCTGCAGCACTAACAACAGTTACAGTTAATCAGCAACCAGCGCCTCAGTTTACGGCTTCGCCAACACAAGGCTGCGCACCGCATTGCGTGAATTTTACCGATCAAACCGGTGCAGGATCCTGGACTTGGAACTGGGATTTTGGTGACGGAAATTCAGGAAACGGAGCCGCACCCAGCAATTGCTACAACCTGCCCGGAAGCTACGATGTACAATTGACTGTAACAGATGCAACAACCGGCTGCACCAACACCGTACTTTACACCAACTTCATAAATGTATTTGCCAATCCGGTTGCAGCATTTGGCTTACTGCCCGATGATGCTACAATGGCGAATCCAACTATTTTCTTTACCGACTCATCAAGCGCAGCCACAAGCTGGAACTGGAGTTTTGGTGATCCGCTCAATTCCTCATCTACACTTCAAAATCCATCATTCACTTATCCCGGTGCAGGCTGTTATGAAGTAGTGCTGATTGCGGCAAGCATCAACGGCTGCGTAAGTGCTGTATCAGACAGTGTGTGTATTGACACTGAAACAACATTTTATGCCCCCAACGCATTTACTCCAAACGGCGATGGACTCAACGATGTTTTCATGCCGATTGGCATCGGAATCAAAACCGTAGAGTTTCATCTCTACATTTTCGATCGGTGGGGAAATGAGATTTTTTACTCAAAGGATCCAACTAATGGTTGGGACGGACGCGCCAATAACGGAACTGCTTTTGTTCAAAATGATACATACACCTGGTATGTGAGCTACGTAGAACTATCAGGACGAGAACGAACTAAAGTAGGAATAGTCACTCTGATAAGATAATTACCATCTTTTATAACGAAAGCTGCTCAACATCGGGCAGCTTTCTTTTGTATGTACGTATTAAAACCGAACTGAGAAACTGTTTACTTTTGAACGATGCGAAAAATTCTTCTGCTCTCCGATACCCATAATTATATAGATGAAGCCATTATCAGACACGCCGAAAACTGCGATGAAATCTGGCATGCGGGTGATATCGGAACAACAGAAGTTAGTGATGCACTGGAAAGAATAAAACCGTTCAGAGCCGTGTACGGGAATATCGACGGGAATGATATTCGCATCCGTTATCCGAAATACATTCGTTTTGTGTGTGATGGAATGGATGTATGTATAACACACATTGCCGGAAAACCTGATACTTATGCGGCAGATGTAAAACAGTTGATTGAACGGAATCCGCCGCAGGTGCTCATTTGCGGGCACTCACACATACTTATGGTAAAACGTTCCCCGAAATACGGATTCTTACACCTCAATCCGGGCGCAGCTGGCAAGCATGGTTTTCATCATGTACGAACCATGTTGCGGTTTACAATTGACCGCGGCAAGATGAGTAATATGGAAGTAATTGAACTTGGGCCGAGAGCAGCTTTGAAATCAACGAAGACGATCGGCTGAGCGAACCAATTCCTCATCGCGGCGGATATAACGCGAAGCAAGAAAAAACAGCAGCACATTTAGCGGAAGAATAAAAATACCTGCCGAAAACGAAACTACGGCATCCGGAGCATTCATTGCCGGAAACAGAGAAGCCGGAATCAGCAGCATCAGGGCAAGCACCGCCAGCGAAAGCAGCATTCCACCCATGCAAAGCTTAATTTGCTGCGGCCTGTTTGTGAAACGGAATATCGTAAAAACAGCCAGCACCGCCGGCAGAATATTGAGCACTAATGCAATTGTTCCGGAAAGCAAACTGAGATCACTGCTCGTTTGTGCCGACTTTCCGGTAACACTGTAAACCGGAACAAACAGCAGAATAAGTACTAAAACCGGAACACCGGCAAGCAAAAGCGATTGGATACGTTGCAGCATAGAAATTAAATTTCCGTCAAAATTGGCCAATAAGACTGTTTTGAGCAAATGATTTTTTCACCGAAGTAGTTGCAAGTAATTATTCTTCGTAATATTGCACCAACAGTTCGTCATCGAACTGATCGTTAAAGAACCGGTTCCGGTTTTTCTATTTCCAATAAAAATCTATTCGAAGAAACTTAATTCCACATCGGATTCGGATAATTGCACAGTTCTTAGTTCCCACCCTCCTGTGTTTCCAATTTGCCCGAAACCTGTCAATTCTGACACAACACATTTTTTACACAAAGCATGTACGACATTATCGAGCTGAACAGCAAACTGGTCGGCGAATTGCGTGAAATAGCACGCCAGTTGAATGTACCTAAGTATGAAGCCCTCAAAAAGCAGGAGCTGATTTACCAAATTCTAGATTTACAGGCTGTAGCCGGTGCGGCTCAGTCAAACACTGCTGAACCTGCATCCGATACAGATCAGCAGCGCCCCCGCCGCGGCAGAAAACCCAAAAGCGAAAGCACAGGTGCACCCGAGTCGCCCGACCTTTTTGAAGCCAAGCCCGATCCGCGTTTTGTATCGGTAGAAAACGAAAGCGAAACAAAACCCGAAGAAAATAAACCCGCTGAGCCCAAAACACCGGAGCAAAAACCGGTTGAAAAGAAACGTCTTCCCGATCCGGACCTCAGCGCCATTGTAAACGATGTAGTTCCTCCGGTAGCCGAAAACCAAACACCTCCGCCTGCCGACCAGCAAAAGCCGTTTCAGAAACCTTATCAGCAAGGCCAGCAGCAGCGCCGCGATCAGCAGCAGAAACCGTATCAGCAGGCACAACAGCAAAAGCCCTACCAACAAGGCCAGCAACAACGCCGCGATCAGCCGCAAAAACCTTATCAGCAGGGACAAGTTCCCCCGCCCCCGCCCCCCGCTTATCAGCAACCTCCGGCATTTATTCAGGCTCAGACAGGTATCCCCCCCGAACCGGCTCAGGAAAAACCGCAGCAACAACAGCAGCCTTTTCAGCAGCAAAATCAGCCGCAGCAACCTGCCCAGCAACAGCCATTTCAGCAGCAGCAAAACCAGCAGCAGCCGAATCAGCAACCTTACAACAATGGCGGCAATAATTTCAACCGCCAGAACAACCCCAATTTCCAGCAAAATCGTCAGCAGCAACAGCAACCTAAACCCCAGCAGCAAGACGATTTCTACAGCTTTGATAATATGGTAGCCTGCGAAGGTGTGCTCGAAATTATGCCCGATGGCTACGGTTTCCTGCGCTCTTCAGATTACAACTACCTCAACTCGCCCGATGATGTTTACGTATCACAGTCGCAGATCAAACTTTTTGGACTGAAAACCGGTGATACCGTGCGCGGCGCTATTCGCCCGCCAAAAGAAGGCGAGAAATATTTCCCGCTTACCAAAGTTGATAAAATCAATGGCCGCGACCCTGCTGTTGTGCGCGACCGCGTTCCGTTCGACTTCCTGACACCGCTGTTCCCGAAAGAGAAATTCAACCTCAGCGGAAGCAATGCACGCATGAAAGCACCGCTCTCAATGCGCGTAATGGATATGTTTACACCGATCGGTAAAGGCCAGCGCGGACTTATTGTAGCGCAGCCGAAAACCGGTAAAACCATGCTGCTGAAAGAAGTGGCAAACGCCATTGCCGATAACCATCCCGAAGTTTATCTGATGATTCTGCTCATCGATGAACGTCCGGAAGAAGTTACCGATATGGCCCGCAGCGTTCGTGCCGAAGTTATCGCATCAACATTCGATGAACCCGCCGAGCGTCACGTAAAAATCGCAAACATCGTACTCGAAAAAGCCAAACGCTTGGTGGAATGCGGTCACGATGTAGTCATTCTCCTCGATTCAATTACCCGTCTGGCGCGTGCTTACAACACCGTGCAGCCCGCATCAGGTAAAGTACTTTCAGGTGGTGTTGATGCCAACGCACTGCACAAACCCAAACGCTTCTTTGGTGCAGCCCGTAAAATCGAAGGCGGCGGATCACTCACCATTATTGCAACCGCACTTATTGATACCGGTTCAAAAATGGATGAAGTCATCTTCGAAGAATTCAAAGGAACCGGCAACATGGAATTGCAGCTCGACCGCAAACTCGCCAACAAGCGCATCTTCCCTGCTATTGACCTTGTTTCTTCATCCACCCGCCGCGATGATCTCCTCATGGAGAAAGACGTACTGCAACGCATCTGGATTCTGCGCAATCACCTCGCCGATATGAACCCAATTGAAGCCATGGAATTCATCCGCGACCGCATGAAAAATTCGCAGTCCAATGAAGAGTTTCTGATCTCAATGAACGGATAAGTATGAAGCCGAGTGTGAAGTACGGTCTTACCGGAGGTTCAATTGTGCTTGCAATTTTTATTATACAATTGCTCACAAGATTGGAAGGCACTTTATTCATGCTAATGCAGTACAGCGTCTTTATTGTACTGTTGGCTTGTGTTTATCTATCGGTTCAGAAACAACGCGCACTGCTTGGCGGTAAAATAGAATTCCTCCACGCCTTGAGAACAGGATGTAGTACCGCACTCATTATTTCTGCATTTTTTGCAATCTCAGTTTATATTGGCATCAATAATATTGATATCAATTATGAGATTAAATCAATGAAAAATAATGGCCTCAGCAACGCTCAAATCATCGATAATATTACCAAAATGTCTGATCAGGCAACAGTAATTATTCAGTCGATTATTTCTGCTACAGTCCCGCTTCTCTTGGGCTGCCTCGGAGCAATCGGCGCATCAGTAATTATGTCGAAACGATCTTAATTTCAACCTAAATAAAAAGGGTGTCTCTATAATCGGAGGCACCCTTTTTATTTTAGGTTAATCGTTAGTGTCTCTGGTATCGCTTCAAATCATTTTACCCAGAAAAACAACTTTTCAGAAAGCAATAAGTCACGCATAAAGCAAACCGAACTCCGCAAAAATTTTCTAGTTGATCGCATCAAAAGAAATTATCTGTCTACAAAAAAATCGCGCAAAAGCGCAAAAGGCACTAAGCTTCTAGCAGTTCAATAATTTACAAAATCAATTTCATCGCCATTTTTCTTTTCTCGTGATGAACCAGATGAAATGAACAGGTCGAACTTTTTATGCGAAGCCTTCGCGTCTTTGCGCCTTTGCGTGAAATTATTTTATCATGCATAAAGCAAACCGAACTCCACAAAAACCTGCTGGTTTATCGCACCAAAAGAAATTATCTGTCTTCAAAAAATCGTACAAAAGCTCAAAAGGCACTAAGCTTCCAGCAGTTCAATAATTTACAAAATCAAACTCATCGCCATTTTTCTTTTCTCGTAATGAATCAGATGAAATGAACAGGTCGAACTTTTTATGCGAAGCCTTCGCGTCTTTGCGCCTTTGCGTGAAATTATTTTATCACGCATAAAGCAAACCGAACTCCACAAAAACCTGCTGGTTTATCGCACCAAAAGATATTTTATGAGCAAAGCCCCTTTCAAGCTTTTGCTGAAAAGTGTCTTTGCACCCCTGCGTGAAACCACTTATCACGCATCAAACAAAAACACCCCACCAACAATTCCAATCTCCAAAAACAAAACAGCCTCATCACCTTCAACGGCAATGAGACTGTTTCACAAATAATTTATCACTTCAACTATTGAGCAAGCACATTGTAGTTCTTCTCGCCGGTAAGCACCCCGTTTTCATCCCACATTTTCCAGATACCGGTTTTTTGTCCGTTTGAATAATACATTTCTGTACGCAACTTCCCGGCTGCATCCCACACCAACCATTTGCCGTTTTTAACACCCAGCAAGTATGAGGCTTCTCCGGTTTTTGTTCCGGCTTCGTTCCAGCTTTCCCAAACACCACTGCGCAGTCCGTTTACAAAGTTTCCGGCTTCCATACGTGCACCAGAAGCATAATAGTAAACTGCAGTTCCCTGCATTTTTCCCTGCACAACCTGAATATCAGCTTTCTTCTGGCCATCAGCATAAAACTCAGTTGTTGTACCTGTGTAAAGTTTACCTTCGGTATCAACATACATACCATTGACAACAGAAATCTGCTGGGCGTTAATTGAAATGCCGAACAGAAGAGCGAGAACAAATAAATACGTTTTCATAGCAGTACTCCTTTCTAATTATTGCTGTATTGTGTAAATCAAATTTACTGCCATTAGCAACAATCGCATCATCATTTCATAACATTGAATTTACACAAAGGGAAGCCACTGATTATCAATATAATAAAATTAAAGCGGGATGTAAAAAAATTACACCCCGCTTAATATTAAGTTAACAGTAATGAAGTCTGATTACCGGCTTTGCAGCTGAATACTGATTTGCTGTTCGCCAAAAGCACCTGTTCCGGCCGAATTTACACTCAACGTAACAGTCTTGTTTTCGTACTGCTGATAGTTAACAACAAGAACGGTTTCCCCTTCAGGCAAATCGGCAAGTGAAAAACGACCATCAAGATCTGTATAGATCACCTGCGTTGTTCCTTGGATGCGGATTTCAGCACCGGCAAGGGTTTCACCGGTTTGAGCGTCGGTTACTGTGCCTGAAATAAAGTACACTTTATCAGCAGGAACAGAAGCTGCAAACGCCGCTGTTTGTAAACAAATCAGGAAAAGAATGAAGTATTTTTTCATTGTCGTAATACTGATGCAAAGCTATTTTAACCTTGCCATAAAACAGGTTTATCAATAGTGATGCTTATATGATGTTTGTGTTAACTGATTGTACATAATCCCGGCTTCTGCCGGTTGGAAAATGCGTACCTTCGAGACCTTATTCAGAACTGTTGAACTGATGTCAGGAACTGTTACAGAATCAAAGGGAAAAGCAGGTGCAGTGCCTGTTTCGGTTACCCTTCAGGCATTTGAATTAATGTGTACTGCGCGCGCAATGGCCGAGCTCTACGAAGCCAACCGCGACGTAACCGCCAAATATGTTCATGCAACCTCGCGCGGACACGAAGCCATTCAGCTTGCGCTCGGGCTACAACTGCTTCCGCAGGATTTCCTCTCCGCTTATTACCGCGACGACAGCATTCTGCTGGGCATCGGAATGTCGCCCTACGAATTAATGCTGCAGTTGCTTGCCAAACGCGAGGACCCCTTCTCGGGCGGAAGAACCTACTACAGCCACCCCAGCCTCCGCCGCGATAACATGCCCAAAATTCCGATGCAAAGCTCCGCCACCGGAATGCAGGCCATTCCGAGCACCGGCGTAGCCATGGGCTTAAAATACCTCGAAGATCAAAATCTGGCCGCCGATTTTGGCGAAAACCTCCCCATAACCGCCTGCTCGCTGGGCGATGCCTGCATTACCGAAGGCGAAGTTGCCGAAGCCTTTCAAATGGCCGTGCTTAAAAAACTTCCCATCCTCTACCTTGTGCAGGACAACGAATGGGATATTTCGGCAACCGCCAAAGAAATCCGCGCACAGGATGCCAGCGAATATGCCAAAGGCTTTAAAGGACTTGAAACACGCACAATCGACGGCACCGACTTTTTCCGCAGCTACGAAACCTTGCGTGAAGTCATTGCCCTGATCCGCAAAGAACGACGCCCCTTCCTCGTTCATGCCAAAGTTCCGCTACTCAATCACCACACATCCGGAGTTCGCAAAGAATGGTACCGCGATGATCTCGAAGAAGCTGCCAAGCGCGATCCGTACCCGCGCCTGCGCAACCAGCTTATCGTGAACGGCATTGATGTGAAAGAACTGGATGCCATTGAAAATAAAGCCAAAGAACGCGTTGCTGCCGATTATGCGAAAGCACTTCAGGCCGAAGATCCGCGCCCCGAAGATTTATTCACTCACGATTTTGCACCCACTCCCGTAACCGAAGAACGTGGCGTGCGTGAACCGGCAGGAAAAGAAAAAACCGTAATGGTTGACTCAGCCCTGTTTGCGGTGCAGGAAATTCTCAGTAAACACCCCGAAGCGTTGCTCTACGGACAAGACGTTGGCGGACGACTGGGCGGTGTTTTCCGCGAAGCAGCAACACTGGCGCAGAAATTTGGCGACAACCGCGTTTTCAATACACCTATCCAGGAAGCATTTATTATCGGCAGCACAGTAGGTATGTCGGCAGCAGGCTGCAAACCAATTGTAGAAGTGCAGTTTGCTGATTATATCTGGCCCGGCCTTAATCAGCTGTTTACCGAAGTAAGCCGCTCCTGCTATCTCTCCGACGGAAAATGGCCGGTAAGCTGCGTAATCCGTGTTCCTATTGGTGCTTACGGCAGCGGCGGGCCTTATCATTCATCAAGTGTTGAATCGGTACTGGCCAATATCCGCGGCATAAAAATCGCATATCCATCAACCGGAGCCGATTTAAAAGGCCTGATGAAAGCAGCTTACTACGATCCGAATCCCGTAGTCATGCTGGAACACAAAGGACTTTACTGGTCGAAAATAAAAGGCACCGAAGATGCCAAAACCATTGAGCCGGATGAAGACTACATCATTCCGTTTGGAAAAGCGCGGATGGTGCAGGAAGTTGCGGCGCAAAGCAATACTACAACGCTTACCGTAATTACTTACGGAATGGGCGTTTACTGGACGAAAAATGCAGCAAAGCAATTTGAAGGCCGGGTCGAAATTGTAGATCTCCGCACCATTGTTCCGCTCGATGAAGCAACCGTTTTTGCCTCAGTACGCAAACACAGCCGCTGCCTTGTAGTTACCGAAGAGCCTACCAACAATGGTTTCGGACAGGCACTCACCGGCCGCATACAGCGCGGATGTTTTGAAGCACTGGATGCACCTGTTGAATTGATCGGTGCCGAAAATCTTCCGGCTATTCCGCTCAACTCAACGCTCGAAGCTACAATGCTGCCCAATGCCGATAAAGTAGCCGCAGCTATTGAACGTTTGCTGGCCTACTAGAATGGCTGCTGTACTCTCGCGCCGTTTGCTTACAAATCTTCTGCTCACAGTTGCTGCTGTTGCAGTTGCACTGTTTCTCTACAATCGCTATCGCGTAACGCCTTACATTGCTTTCGGTAAACTTCCGCTGCAAACTGTAACTGGAGAACCGGCAACGCTGAACCAATATCGCGGTAAAGTAATTGTGCTCAACTTCTGGGCAACCTGGTGTCCGGATTGTTTGCGTGAAATGCCATCACTGGCGAAAGCGAAACAACAACTCATTAATGAAGATGTAGAGTTTGTGCTGATTACTGATGAAACACAGCCTAAACTCGAACGCTTCATAAATACACACAACTACCCGTTTACCTATTACAGAAGTTTGCAAACTCACAAAAGCAATGGAATTTACGCATTGCCGTGTACCTATATCATCGACCGCAACGGAACTGTGAATTACAGCGTAATGGGCAGTACAGCTTGGGATGACCCCAAACAAATAGAACGAATTCGGAATCTTGCCCGTTAAAAGACAGGAGCAACCGCTTAACACATGTTAACGCTTTTGCGGCGCGGTTTTTGCGTAAATTCGTTGAACATTATTTTTTATTTCTGCTATGACTAAAAATTTCAGAATGATGCTTGTTGCCCTGCCTGCTGTGCTTGGGCTTTCTGCATTTACAATTATTGGTTCAAGCTGCGCCGAAGCATTCAGCGCACCTTCTGCTTCAACTAAAGAACAGGCTATTCTTATCCGAACTTTTGCATTGCTCGAACAGGAACACTACAGCCCTGTTTCGCTGAATGATGATTTTTCGCACAAGGTGTTTGATATGTTCCTCGAACGATCAGACTACAACAAGAAAATCTTCCTCCAGTCTGATGTTGATGAGCTGAAAAAACAATACAACCAAATCGACGATCAGTCGAAATCAGGCTCGCTTGATTTTTTCGACAAAACAGTTGAGATCCTCAATGAACGCATTGCCGAAGACAAAACATATTACACCGAAATACTTTCCAAACCGTTTGATTTTACGGTGAAGGAATCAGTAGAGCTGGATCCTGAAAAACTAACCTATGCCAAAAACAAAACCGAAATGCGCGAAGCTTGGCGCAAGTTTTTGAAGTATCAGGTGATGGTTCGCTTTGTTGATCTCAAAGAAGAACAAGAGAAAAAACAAAAAGACACCAAAGAAGACATTGCCATTAAAACCGATGCCGAACTTGAAGCTGATGCACGTGCAAAAGTGAAGAAAACAGAAGACGAAATTTTTGATCGACTTTCAAAAGTTGATCGCAACGACCGGATGGCTTCTTTTGTAAATGTTCTCACCGGTGTTTATGATCCGCACACCGAGTTTTACCCGCCCAGCGATAAAGAAGATTTCGACATCCGCATGTCGGGACAGCTTGAAGGCATCGGAGCAACACTGCAGGAAAAAGATGGGTATATCAAAGTCACCAACATTGTTCCCGGCAGCCCTTCTTCAAAGCAAGGAGAGCTCAAAGCCGGCGATATGATTCTAAAAGTTGCCCAAGGCGATAAAGAGCCGGTTGACATTGTTGGTATGCAGGTGAATGATGCCGTAAAACTGATTCGCGGTAAAAAAGGTACAGAAGTTCGCCTCACCGTTAAAAAGCCCGATGGTCAAACCATCATTATTCCAATTATTCGTGATCTGGTAGTTCTTGAAGAAACATTTGCACAAAGTGCCATCATTAACCAGTCAGGAAAAATCGGCTACATCAAACTTCCCAGTTTTTATGCTGATTTCACACAGAACAAAACAGGCAAGCACCTGGCTTCTGATGATGTAAAAAAAGAAATTGAAAAACTGAAAGCCGAAAAAATCAAAGGACTTGTGCTTGATCTTCGCGATAACGGCGGCGGATCATTGCAGGAAGTAGTGAAAATGGTAGGCTTGTTTATTAAAGAAGGCCCTGTAGTTCAGGTAAACTCACGCAGAAGCGGCGTACGTCCTTACAATGATCCTGATCGCGGAGAAGTAACGTATGATGGTCCGCTGGTAGTTCTCATCAACGAAAACAGCGCATCAGCGTCTGAAATTCTGGCAGCAGCAATTCAGGATTACAAGCGCGGAGTAATTGTTGGCAGCAATTCGTTTGGCAAAGGCACCGTACAAAATTTCTACGATCTCGATCAGATGATTGGCGACGGCAACAAATTTGATGATCCGCTGGGCGCAGTAAAAGTTACGATTCAGAAATTTTACCGGATCGACGGCGGTTCTACACAGCTCAAAGGTGTTGCGCCTGATATTGCACTGCCCGGCATGTACAGCCTGATTGAAAGCGGCGAGAAAGATCTCGATAATCCGCTCAAGTGGGATCGTATTGCAAAAGCCAGCTACATTGAATCTGAAAAACAGCCACAGTTTTCTGTCCTCAGCCAGAACAGCGGCAAACGAGTTGCCGCAAGCAAAAACTTCCAGCTCATCAATACGAAAGCGAATCAGCTCAAACGCGAAAAAGATCTTACACTCGAATCATTGCTCCTGAGCGATTACCTTGCTTCACGCAAACGCATTGAGGAAGAAAACAAAGCATTCAAAGCCCTTGAAGAACCAATTGAAGGCATGAAAGTTTTGGCAACAGAAGTTGATCTCGAAATGATTAAAGGCGACACAGCGCGCACAGCACGTAAAAACGAATGGCTCGGAAAATTGAAAAGCGATGCCTACGTGAACGAAGCTGCAAGCATCATCAGCGACATGAAGTAAAAACGGTTAAGGTTGGTTAAAACCGAAAGCGTCTCTGTACAATTTGCAGAGACGCTTTATTTTTAGAAAATAAACAAACGTCATTTGCTGATCACACATAGTTTCGTAACTTGATACAGCAAAGAAATTACACACACACTCAAAATTTATGGCTGTTTTGCACCGCCCGCCGCTGCTGATGTTGCACGGAGCCATTGGCGCCGCCCGGCAACTGATGCCGCTGAAACATATTCTTGAAACACATTGCGGCCAGGTTCGCACGCTCGATTTTCCGGGGCACGGTGGCAGAAGCATGCCGGTTTTACCCTTCAGTATTAAGCAGTTTGCTGAAAGCACCGTGAACTACTTAGACGAACAAGGGCTGGAGCGGGTTGATATTTTCGGATACAGCATGGGCGGCTACGTAGCCTTGTACATGGCCAGGCATTATCCGGCCCGAATCGGGAGGATATGCACTTTAGCTACAAAGTTCGACTGGAACCCAGCCATTGCAGCACGCGAAGTGCGGCTGCTGCATCCCGAAACAATTGAAGAAAAAGTACCGCATTTTGCACGCACACTCGAAGAACGCCATGCACCGCAACAATGGAAAGATGTGTTGCATGCAACGGCTGCTCTCATGACTTCGCTGGGCAATGCCCCGGAGTTAACCGATGAAGATCTGCAGCAAATAACACACCCGGTACTGCTGAGTGTTGGCGACCGCGATACAATGGTGAGCATTGAAGAAACAATGCACGTTTACCGCCGCCTGCCCAATGCGCAGTTTGCTGTAATTCCCAACACAACACATCCGGTAGAGCAAACCGATTTACACCGGCTCGAAGAATTGCTCCGCAGATTTATGTACTGAGCAACACTCAGGTTGTGTAAATGATATCGTTTAATTCCATGAAAATATCAGCAGGAAAATCGCCAGCTTCGGCACGTTGCGAAAACCTGTCAAGTGTTTCACGCAGATCAGGAACTTTGCTGTTGGCTGCCAAACGGCGCGCCCAGTCGAGATTGGCAAGGTGAGTCGGATCACTTTCAAAAGCCTGCATCAGCAGCAACCATGCATCAGAAGGATGATCGGGAAAAGAAGCAGCAACGGCTGCTAAAGCAAATCTGTTTTTTAATCCCGACGGAATTGTTAGCGACTGAACTGCTGCTGCCAATTTGCGGAGTTCTTCAGGGGCTTTTTCGTGCACTTCATCATTCTCGGCAGCGGTAAGCACTTCATTCAGTAATAATGTGTCTGAGGGGTCGCGCACCAGTGATTCAGCTGCAAAACGAAATGCTGCACCCGTATCAGCAGCTTTCATTCGGTTAAATTGGGTAGAGGTTGAGGGCATTAGGGTGTAGGGTTGATGCCGTTAAGCTACAACACTCAGAATTGGTGCGCAACCCTAAAACCAAATCTTGTGATAACTTTTTTGATTAAAATTTAGACATTCAAAACCTGACCGGTAATTCGGAAGCACATAATTCCTGCTATTGATCTTGCTCTGCTTTTCATTTCATCGGCTTTAAAACCCTTGTAATTCTTATCAATGCAAATCACAAATAAGGTCAGCCATCTTTCAAAAGCCAGTGGCGAAAGCGGCACCAAAGCATGCACATGCTGATGTGATTCCATCATATTCCCCGAATAGTTTCCGGTATTGAGCAGCAAACCAGACCAGAAACCCAAAATTTTAGGCAAATGTGCATTTAAATCAAGACGTTCAAAATAACGGAGCAGAATATCATCATTCAACACATCTGCATAAAATTGCTCCAAAACCAATT
>CALRTD020000059.1:0-13811 GCA_943371015.1 Synechococcus sp. UW140
TTTGAAACCAAAAACGCCGGCCCAAATATTGCCCGGAAATTTCTGAACCCGGGTGTTGAACCCTCCGGACACCTCATTGTAATCGGTACGCGCTTTTTTAATCATGTTCTCTGTTTCCGAAATTTCGGCACGGAGTTCTGTGAAAGCGCCGTTGGTTTTCAAATCGGGATATTGCTCCACAACCACCATCAAACGGCCAAGTGTTGAAGACACATTGTTCTGCGCCTCCTGAAACTGCTTCATCGACGCTTCATCCAGATTCTCGGGATTGATCGTTACTTTGGTAGCGTTAGCACGGGCATTAATTACAGCTTCAAGTGTTGAGCGCTCAAAATCGGCCTGACCTTTTACAGTTGCAACCAGGTTGGTAATCTTATCCATCCGCAACTGATAAGCTGCTTCAACATTCTGCCACGTTTTGCGCACTTGCTCGCGCGATTCAATCATATTGTTATAGGTACTGCAGCCGTTCATGCCAAAAATCCCCAGCAGCAACGCAACTACAATCAGGATAATTGTTCCTTTTTTCATTGTTCTAGTTTTTGTTTTCAAGTCAAAGGTATTGCAAAAAATGGTTGTCGAACAATTACCGACAAATACTGCCTACCAAAGCAATCTATAACCTATATGTCGGTTACTACCCGGTGATTATTGTATTCCGGCAAATAAAAAACCGGATTCTTCAAATGAAGAATCCGGGGAGAATACAATTGGCAGAACGAAGATGGTATTAGTGCTGAATAATTAATCGCTGAACAGTTTGCTGTCCATTGTGAACTACCTGCACCATATAAACACCGTTGCTCTGATTTCCCAGTTCAATTGTATTCCGTCCTGCATTTAGTTGTTGTGAAAAAACGACCCGCCCTGTTACATCAACAATCGAAACAACTGATCCCGTTGCCAATTCAACAATAAACTGTCCGTTGTTTGGATTCGGATAGATTAAAAACAAATTAGTTTGATTATTTGCGATACCCGTAACAAAGCTTGAACATAAACTTGTAGCGCTGCAAGAACCAACTGTAATGATTACAGCATAGTTTCCATTAATAACAGGAGTAAACGTTTGACTTACCTCACCATTAACAGGTGCATTACCGTTAGTACAATCAATCCACTGATAAGTTGCTCCGCTCTGGTTTGCAGTTATTGATGTTGGAGTTTGTGTGATGGTAACATCAATCGGTGCTTCAATTGTCAAGTTGGTGGTTACGGTGCTGTCGCAGCCTGTTAATGAAGAAAGCACATCGGTATAAACACCTGAAACGGTGTATGTGTTTGTGCCAACTGTTAGGGTTTGACCTGCGCAAAGTGTTAGAGTTTGCGATGAAGTAATTGCCGCAGGTTCTGTAATACTTACAGTTTGTGTGCTGCTGCACAAATTTGCATCGGTAACGGTACAGGTAAAAGTTCCTGCCGTTAAACCTGAAGCTGTTGCAGCTGTTCCGCCCGCGGGAGCCCAGTTATAGGTATATGGACCAACACCACCGCTTTCGGATATGGTTGCAGTTCCGTCGGCATTTCCAAAGCAGGTAACATCACTTTGCGAAACAACACTTACAGTTATAGCAGAAGGTTCTGTAATTGTTACTGTTTGAGTTTGAGTGCACCCATTAGCATCAGTTATTGTGCAGGTGTATGAGGTTGCACTCAATCCGCTTTCCGTTGCAGCCGTTCCGCCCGAAGGTGCCCAGTTATAGGTATAGCCGGGAGTTCCGCCAGTAACGTTAACAGCAGCCACTCCGTTTGAACCACCATTACACAAAACATTTGTTTGCGATGCTACTGATGACACAAGTGCCGCGGGTTGTGTTAATGAAACAGTTTGTGTTTGTATGCAACTATTGGCATCTGTAATTGTACAGGTATAAGTTCCGGCAATCAATCCTGCAGCAGTTGCAGCTGTACCGCCGCTTGGCAACCACGA
This sequence comes from Synechococcus sp. UW140, assembly GCA_943371015.1. Lineage (GTDB taxonomy): Bacteria > Bacteroidota > Bacteroidia > Palsa-965 > Palsa-965. The sequence continues at coordinate 1,931 of CALRTD020000059.1, forward strand.
ATAAGTATAGCCGGGAACACCGCCTGAAACTGAAATGCTTGCAGCACCATTATTTCCGCCATTGCACAAAACATTGGTTTGTGCTGTTACTGACGAAGACATTCCTGCTGGTTGTGTCAGCGTTACAGTTTGTGTTTGCGTGCAACTGTTCGCGTCTGTAATTGTACAGGTGTAAGTTCCGGCAATTAATCCAGCAGCAGTTGCAGCAGTTCCGCCGCTTGGCGACCATGAATAAGTATACCCCGGCGTGCCCCCGCTAACGCTAACGGTTGCGGCTCCATTATTTCCGCTATTGCAGGAAAGGTTGGTTTGCGATGCTACTGATGATGCGAGTGCTGCTGGTTGAGTAAGCGCTACAGTTTGTGTTTGTGTGCAGCTATTGGCATCTGTAATTGTGCAGGTATATGTTCCTGCAATCAATCCTGCAGCAGTTGCAGCAGTTCCGCCACTTGGCGACCACGAGTAAGTGTAACCCGCTGTGCCACCGCTAACGCTGATTGTAGCAGCTCCTGTACTTCCTCCATTACACGAAATATTTGTTTGCGATGAAACAGATGATGCAAGTGCCGTTGGTTGCGTTAATAAAACGGTTTGTGTACGTGTACAACTATTCGCATCAGTAATTGTGCAGGTGTAAGTTCCGGCTGTACGTCCGCTGATTGATGCTGCTGTTCCGCCGCTTGGTGCCCACAAATAAGTATATCCGGGAGTTCCGCCGCTTACACTAACTGTGGCTGCACCATTATTTCCGCTATTACACGAAATATTAGTTTGTGCTGTTACTGAAGAAGCAATTACAGTTGGTTGTGTTAATGAAACAGTTTGTGTACGCGAACAACCATTTGCATCTGTAATAGTACAAGTATATGTTCCGGCTGTGCGTCCTGTGATTGATGCTGCTGTTCCGCCGCTCGGTGCCCACAAATAAGTGTAACCCGGTGCGCCGCCTGATACGGAGATGCTTGCTGCGCCATTACTTCCGCCATTACACAAAATATTGGTTTGTGCTGTTACGGACGACGACATTCCTGCTGGTTGCGTTAGCAATACAGTTTGTGAACGTGTGCAACTGTTCGCATCGGTAATTGTACAGGTGTATGTTCCGGCAATTAACCCAGATGCAGTTGCAGCAGTTCCGCCGCTTGGTGTCCACAAATAAGTATACCCCGGAGTTCCGCCACTTACACTAAGAGTTGCGGCACCATTATTTCCGCCATTGCAAGAAAGATTGGTTTGCGATGAAACAGATGATGCAAGCGCAGTTGGTTGTGTTAAGGAAACAGTTTGAGTGCGTGTACAGCTATTCGCATCAGTGATTGTGCAGGTGTAAGTTCCTGCTGTACGTCCGCTGATTGATGCAGTTGTTCCGCCACTTGGCGCCCACGAATAAGTATAACCCGGGGTTCCGCCACTAACGCTGATTGTTGCAACTCCATTGCTTCCTCCATTACACGAAACATTGGTTTGCGATGAAACAGTTGACGCTAAGACTGCCGGTTGCGTTAACGAAACAGTTTGTGTTTGTGTACATCCATTTACATCTGTAATCGTACAAGTATATGTACCAAAAGTTCTTCCGGTAATTGATACCGCTGTTCCGCCGCTTGGTGCCCACGAATACGTGTAGCCCGGAGTTCCGCCGCTAACGCTAACTGTTGCTGCACCATTATTTCCGCCGTTGCACGAAACATTTGTCTGTGATGCAACTGAAGAAGCAATTGCAGTTGGCTGTGTTAATGAAACAGTTTGTGTACGTGTACAACTGTTCGCATCTGTGATAGTACAAGTATATGTTCCGGCTGTGCGTCCGCTAATTGTTGCAGTTGTTCCGCCGCTTGGCGCCCACAAATAGGTATAGCCGGGAGCGCCGCCTGAAACTGAAATGCTTGCAGCACCCGTATTTCCGCCATTGCACGAAACATTGGTTTGTGATGTTACTGAAGAAGCAATTACAGTTGGTTGTGTTAGCAATACAGTTTGTGTACGTGTGCAACTGTTCGCATCGGTAATTGTGCAGGTGTATGTTCCGGCAATTAGTCCTGAAGCAGTTGCTGCAGTTCCGCCGCTTGGCGACCACGAATACGTATAACCCGGAGTTCCGCCACTAACGCTGACTGTTGCTGCACCATTATTTCCGCCATTGCACGAAACATTGGTTTGTGATGTTACTGAAGAAGCAATTACAGTTGGTTGTGTTAGCGATACAGTTTGTGTACGTGTGCAACTGTTTGCATCAGTAATTGTGCAGGTGTATGTTCCGGCTGCACGTCCGCTGATTGATGCTGCTATTCCGCCGCTTGGTGCCCACGAATAAGTATAGCCCGGAGTTCCGCCGCTAACGCTGATTGTTGCTGCACCATTATTTCCGCTATTGCATGAAATATTGGTTTGCGATGTTACTGAAGAAGCAATTACTGTTGGTTGCGTTAACGAAACAGTTTGTGTTTGTGAACATCCGTTTACATCTGTAATTGTGCATGTATATGTACCAAAAGCTCTTCCGGTAATTGATGCAGCAGTTCCGCCACTTGGTGCCCACGAATATGTATATCCGGGAGTTCCGCCGCTTACACTAACTGTTGCTGCACCATTAGTTCCGCCATTGCACGAAACATTTGTTTGCGATGAAACAGATGACGCAAGCGCAGTTGGCTGAGTAATATTAACCGTTCGTGTGCCGGAACATCCGGTTGCATCCGTAATTGTGCAAGTGTAAATACCCGCTGTTAACCCTGTTGCTGTAGCTGCTGTTCCGCCGCTTGGACTCCACGCGTAGGTGTATGGTGCTGTCCCTGATGAAGGCAGAACTGTTGCTGCACCGGTTGCTCCACCGTTACATAAAATATTGATCTGAGAAGAAATTGAAGAACTTATGGCAGGAGTAACTGTTACTGCTAAAGTTCGAGGTGCAGTTGTACCGCAGGAATTACTTGCAGTCACAGTAATTGTTCCGCTAGTTGTACCCGCAACTGTTGCAACGCTCGGAATCGTAGAGACTGCAGGGCCTGTCCAGCCTGCGGGATATGTCCAGTTGTAGGATGTTGCACCATTAACAAATCCGATACTGTACACGTTTGATGATCCGGCACAAACAGTTGTATTACCTGAAATTACGGTTGGAAATAAAGGTGTTGGTGTTACTGTTACGCTGAATGTTCGTACCACTGACACACCGCAGGCATTATTCGCAACAACAGTAACGTTACCGCTGGTTAAACTTGAAGTAGTAGTCAAACTGTTGGTTGTTGATGTTCCTGTCCAGCCGGCAGGTGTAGTCCAGGTATAGGATGTTGCTGAACTTACAGGTGTGATGCTGTATGTGTTTGTGGTACCTGAGCAAATTGTTGCATTTCCGCTGATAATTCCGGGTTGTGGTGCAAGCTGACAAAGCTTTTGAATCCACACTTCACTTGCACCTGCGGAGGTTAAGTTGAAAACTGCTGCTCCCGGGTTAAAGTCAACAACATCGTCAAAAACGCCGGTTGAATATATAGAGCCGGAACTGTGGTATGCCAGCGAATAACAGGCTTCATTTGATAATCCGCCCATTCTTACTGCCCACAGGTAATTTCCGCTTGCATCAAGTTTGGTAATTGCTGCATCAAAGCCTCCCGACGAGACTAAGTTGGAAGTGCCTGCACCGGGATCGAAATCAACAGTTGCGTTGAATCCGCTGCCAAAGTACATGTTATCTAAAGGATCAAGTGTTACCTTATTGGCATAGTCGTCGCCGGTACCTCCTATTCTTTTTACCCAAGTCAAATTACCGGTTGCATCTAATTTTGAAATAAACATATCTGTAGCACCGGCGGAAGTTAGATTGGAAATGCCTACACCGGGATCAAAATCAGCAGTACCATTAAAATTGCCAATAAAAATGATATTCCCGGAGGCATCAAGACCTATTGAATTACCGGTATCAGAAAGTGTTCCCCCCATGCTGATCGCCCAAACAAAATTACCGGCAGCAGTTAACTTCAGCAGGTAAATATCAAAGTTGCCGGCAGAAGTAAGATTGAAGGTTCCGGCCCCCGGATCAAAATCTACAGTAAGATTGTAGCCGCCGGAAATGAATACATTTCCTGTACCATCAATAACAATTGATACCCCCAGATCATTACCAGTACCTCCAAAAGATTTTGCCCAAACAAAGTTTCCGGCTGCATCAAGTTTAGAAACAAAAACATCTTGTGCACCTACTGCCACTAAATTACTGACTCCAACACCCGGATCAAAATCTACAGTGCCTGTAAACGTTCCTATTGTATAAACATTTCCGGCAATATCAGTTGTAACTGTACGACCATTATCAGCAAGGGTTGAGCCGAATTGCTTTGCCCAAACAAAGTTGCCTGAGGCGTCTAATTTCAAGATGAAAACATCCCACGAACCAAACGATACTAAATTGAATGTCCCGGCACCCGGGTCGAAATCAGTAGTAGAATTGAATTGACCGGTTATATAAACATTTGCAGAAGCATCAAGAGCTATCGAGTATGAAAAGTCGTTGAAAGCACCGCCGATTGTTTTTGTCCATACCAAATTCCCTGCAGCATCTAATTTCGTTATGAAGATATCTTCAATACCGGCAGATGTAACAAGTGTAGTTCCCGGACCAGGATCAACATCAATTGTCCCGCGAAAAAAACCAGTAGTATATGAATTACCCGCTGCATCAACAGCAATGGATCTACCATCATCGATGTTCGTACCTCCAATTCGTTTTGCCCAAACATAGTTTGGAGCCTGCGCAAATGCAGTATGAATGCATAGCAGTAAAAGGCTTGCCAGTATAAATTTTGTTAGTCTCATGCGTCACAAATTAGATGGGTCAGAAATTTGATTTTTAGTCGGTTGAAGCAAATTTACTGGGATAAGAAAGCAGAGGTAAAACAACTTCATCAACAGCCAAACAGTTTCAGGAATGGACAAAAAAAGAAGCACATCAGTGTTGATGTGCTTCTTATATCATGGTAAACAATTAACTGATTTAGTGCTTTAGTTTTCGCGGGTAAACTCAGTACCTATCGTGATAATTCTAAATAGTACACCTGACAACTGAGAGCATTAAGACACAAATTATATCAAGAAAGAAGTGCCTCTTCAAACTCAACTTTCTTATACTTGGAGAGCTTTGCTAATAAACCATTTGAGAGTTGAATTGTAAGTTCTGACTTAGAATACTGTTTCAAATGTTCTTTATTGATTAGCCAAGATTTATGTACACGAATGAAACGAGGTAGTGATTCAAAAACCGTTTCAAAATGTTTTAGATTTTTGCTGGCGATGTACTTTTTAGTAAGTGTATGAACGAGGCAATACGATTCCTGTGCCTCAATTGCAATAATACTATCTACAGGAATTACATTTTGCTGATTACGGTCGCTGATTACGATATTTTTAAGCTCTTTAGTTTCGAGTGTTTTACTCAGCAAGGATAAACGCTGAGCCTGATGTGCAATACTATACTGCTGCTGGGTGCGTTGTACGGCTTGCTTCAGTCGTTCTATATCTATTGGCTTAAGCAGATAATCAATTGCTGCAATTTCAAATGCCCGAATAGCATACTGATCATAAGCCGTGATAAAGATGATTTCAAAGTTTATCTTCTCGAAGAAATTCACAATTTCATAGCCAGCGTAATTGGGCATTTCAATATCCAGAAAAACCAAATCAGGCTCTTCCTTTTTTATCAACTCAACGGCTTCAGGAATATTTTCGCATTTGGCAATTAATTCAACATCAGGGCAAAACCGAAGAAGTAAATTTTGAAGTACATCTCTTGCACTTTCTTCATCATCAACTAAAATTGCCCTTATTTTATTCATTACAGCAAACATAAATTATCAGACTGAGACCGTAAAATCAATTTCAGTAATCATCTGTTTTAATTCATTAATGGATTAATAGTTGCGTTTAACCGGAATTGTTAATGTAACACGAGTTCCGGAGGAAGCAGTAGCAGTCTGAAGATCTTCATAAACATACCCAAAATTACCTTCGAGCGCAGTACTGAGGATTTCAAAACGCTTGCGGATAGCCTTCCCCGAAAATGATTCATGCTCCGAACGCTGTCTCTGCTTAATTGATTTCGACTTTTCCCTGCCAATTCCATTGTCTTCAATTGTGCAAGTCAAAACGTCTGTTAACTCAAATTTGATTCGCAATATTTTTTCACCTTCTTTATGAAGCAATCCGTGCACAAGTGCGTTCTCGATAAATGGCTGAATAAGCAGCGGAGGCAACAAAATATCAGTAATATTATTCGTTACTATTTCATACTTCAATGTTTTTTTGAAACGAAGTTTTTCGAGTGATAAGTATAGTTCCAGCAATTTTATTTCCTGATCAAAATCAATAAAATCCTTGTCAGAATAATTCAGGGTTCGTCTGACCAAATTAGAAAACGTAGTGATATAGGAATACGAATTTTCGACATCTCCTTTCAAAATCAAATCCTGAATAGAATTAAGAGAGTTAAAAATAAAATGCGGATTCATTTGCGATTGAATAGCTGTAAGCTTTGAAGCATTCAGTTCATTAATTTGTCTCAACTTTCGCTGCTGAATACTTAACTGCCATTTATAAATACTATATACAGCTGCCAAAAAAAGGATGATACAAGCACCAATAAACCACCAGCGCGAGTAAAATGGCTTTGCAATGCTGAATGAATAGTTAATCATAGTACTGAACTGCCCCTGATTTTCGGCTTTAACCTGCATAATATAATTTCCGGGTGCGAGTGCATTATAGGTCACACTATTGGCTTCATATTCATGAACGATCCAACTCGTATCATAACCGATAAGTTTGTAATGATAGTGTGTTGTACCTCTGTTGCGAAGTGTTGGCGACGAAAAAACAAAAGTGATTTTACGTTTGTCACTTTCAAATTCGCCTGCATGTGAAAAATCAATCCTTTTATCGTTTGCGTAAACGGAATTAAATCTGATGACTGGTTTAGCCAACATGGATGCGGCATAATTTAAGTCGATTAGCTGAACTCCACCCGAATGACAAACCCATAGCTGATTGCCGTCAAAAGTAAAATCAAATGTTTTGTTCTGCGAAAAACCATAAATGGTGTGAATGGGCGTAATCAAATTCCCGTTCATATCAAATCTGAAAAAACCATTTGAAGAGCTCGTATATATTGAATTTTCGTGAACTATTAATTTTCCAACTACTTCAACTTGCCCATTAACGAGTGGAAAAATCTGACTAACTACTTTTCCGTTTCGTATAACCAGAATGCCATTTTTACGAGTACTTGCATATACTGATTCTCCTGAACAAAAAAGTTGAATTGTGAATATGTCCTGATTTTTCCATACTATTTTCTCAGTTACACCAGACGCATCTGTTTTATATAACCCGGTTGCAGTAGCTGTATATAAGCAGGATCGCATTTTGTCATATTCCATCGAATAAACGCGCTGCTGAAGAGCTTCTATGCGTTGTTGAGAAAAACGGTTCGCACCATTCCATTTAATTTTGTAAACACCCCTGTTTGTTCCTACATAAAATTCATCTTTCGAAATAAAAACAGCGTCTTTAAGTGATAATTCAGATATAATATATACCTGCTTTGTTTTCTTATTGTATGCTTTGATCTTTCCGTTTGAGAATACGATTAAATCACTACCCTGATAACCATAAATTGCTTCTGTTTTGTTAGTTCCATTTTCATCAAGGGCTGTTGTTTTGTTATCACTGTAATTCAACAGAATGCCTTTTGCCGTTCCTAGTAAAAGCCCTGCTTCAACGTCGGCGTAAACTGAGGTAATCGAATTATCGCGGAATGAATGAATAGTTCCCGTTACCAGCAGATCAGGAATTACAAGCACGCCTTTATCAAATGTACTTATCAGAATATTCCCTTCGCTGTCTTGATATACATTGGAAACAAAAAAATCTTCATACAATAATTGAGTTCCGGTTTTCGCTTGAAGATTATTTATTGACATTACTCCCATAAAAGATCCTGCAATCCATAATTCATTTCTTGTTTCATACAACCGAACAGCGCCGTTAGTAAGAAAAGCAGGATTATCGGGCAGACTAACTAACTCAAATGTGGCCTGATTGAACTTGTACAGTTTTTTCGTTTGCAAATCAAGGGCGTATGAAATACCTGAGACAGTAAAAAACTTTGAGGTGTTAGAAATGCCATTTGACGAGGGTTCGAAGTTTAGTTTTTTCCTTTCAAATTTCCCATTTGCACATACTAAAACAGAATCGCTAAAACTAATGTGGTAAACTATAGCTCCTGATGCTGTTTTAAAAGCAGGCCCTAAAAAATGTTTCCCTGCATGATAACGCAAAACAGGAATACCTGACTGATTAAGAATAACTCCTTTCTTACCTCCGATAATCAATTGTCCACGATCAGTAATTTCCAGACTAATATCTGAATGGACTTCATCTTCTTTCAACTCATAGAATAACTTGCACTTTTTCTCTTTTATTTCGAAGATTTGATTGTTCAAATTATGACAGTAGATTGTACCTTCTGCATTCATTTTAAATCCGAAAACGGCATCACTTTTGGCCTCTCCGCATTCAATCTTTGTATAGGTATAGTAATCAAAAAGGTAAAGTCCTTCGTTTGTGGCAAACCAATAGTTCTGCTCTTGATCCTGTATTACATCATAAATATGTACTCCTTTGAACTTTTCCTCGCCGAGCATAAAGTAAGCTGGCTGCTGTGCTTTGCTGCCGGCAAACACAAATGCAAAAGTCAATAGCAAAACTGCATAACGAAAGTACTTTTGCATAGCAGAATAAAGTAAAATACAACCTTCCGAAGATAATATTACTTCTTCCCTTTTACAGTAGAAGTATTTTTTTCTTCCAATGAAGATTGCTTCTGCTTTCGGCCAAAAAGAACCTGAAACGGATGAAAAAACTGTCCGAGAAACGAATCAGGAACATCGTTATCAGGTATGCCCAGCACGGGTTTCAGCTTTTTGTCTTTGGGCAAATAATAAGACCCAAAAAGCTGATCCCAGATGGAGAGTGAAGATGCATAATTAACCCCGTAGCGAGCCGGAATATTTTTTGCATGATGCCAGTAATGCGTTTGCGGCGTAATGAAAATCCGATTCAGAAAACCAAAATCAATGTCAACATTGCAATGCGAGAAGAAGGTTAGAAACAACCCAAACCAGAGATAATATGCAAAGTAAGAGGCAACATCAAGCCCAAGTAGACTAAACGGAATGTAAAGCAAGGGTTTGAACACCAGCATTTCGCCCCAATGAAAGTGGCGTGTTGATGCAAATCCCAATGTTTCCTGTGCATGATGAATTTTGTGAAACTTCCACAAAAACTCAACACGATGCAGCAGAAAATGGCCAAAAAATTGAGCAAAATCAACCAACAGAAAGAAAATGATGAACTCAAGCCATTTCATCCCGGCCGGCATCGACAAGTTGACAATCGGGATTGTTCCTCCGGCCGAAACTACAATTTTCTCAAACGCCCAACTTACTGCTGATGTGAATGCAAAGAAACCGATGCTCAGAAAAATCACATCAATGAACAATACATAAAACAAATCGAGCAGAAAGTTTTTCCGGCTTACCGGACTGTAGGGCTGTTTTTTGGGCAGAATAATTTCCAGTGTGAAGGTGATGAGGCAAATCATGATGATGATCCAGAACGGATTCATCAGATCGAAGTGCTTCATTGATTCGAGAAAGTAGTTGCCAAAAACCGAAAAATTATCGGAAAACACATCGGCAAACGACTGCTGGGGAGCTTCGGGCATAACTGTTCTGTTTATGAAATAAAGTTAGCAAGTGTTTTTCAGATTTGAGCATACACACGCAAACTGTTTAACCAAATGGCACAGCCGGTTTCGATTCATGCAATAAAGTGTGGCTCACCCATTGGAAATTATGATGAAAGCCGCTTCAACAGTTCAATTTCTGCTGACTCCGGAAGTTGTGCAACGCCTTTTTCCGAAATCAGTTTATAATCGGGATTGGGTCTGTAGCGCGAAACATCGGTTTTCCGATCAGTCACCAAAAATATTCCGATGATGTCTTCCTTCGGAATGTCTTGACCTTCGGGTGCACGTCGGTCAACAATAAACACATATCCGTTTGGCTGTTCTTTTGCTTCGGCAATTACCTCAGGAGCCTCAACCATCACATCGCGCACAGTTTCGTGCAGCACAACTAAAAACTCAGGATTCACCGCCACATTTTCCATAAATGGGCCCTGCAACGGATCAATGAGTTTACCTGCAAATGCGTGCTGCGAGAGCGCTGCGGGCATATCATTTCGCGAAAATGGGGTGAGCAGATAAACAGACTCGCCGTTTTGCTCTAATGTGAAAATGTGAAATTGCATACCAACTGTTTTATGCCGCGATATTACAAAAAAGCGGCGGTCTGCATAAGATGCCAACCGCCGCTCTATAATTTATTGTAAACTGATTACTTCGAGATAGCCACACGCACCGAAGTGGCGGCAGCACCGTTGCTCAGTTGCATCGAGTAAATACCGGCACTGAGGTCACCAGCGTTTATAGCTACCGGAGTTCCGGCGGCTACATTGTTAAGCTGTGCCGAGTAAACAACACGTCCCTGAGCATCAAACAAACGAACAACAAGTACTTCCGCATCTGCCGAAGCAACTACGTTGAATGTTCCGTTTGAGGGATTCGGGAAAACAGAGAACTCTGCAGCAGCAATCTCACTTACACCTACACACGGATCAACTGTAATTGTTGATGACGCTGAGTTTGAACAGCCGGTGCCTTGATCTGTGAAGGTATAAGTAATGCTGTGAGCTCCAAGTCCTGCTGTTGCAGGTGTAAATGTGCCGCTCGTTACTCCCGGTCCGCTGAATGTACCTCCCTGCGGCGCAGCAGTAAGTATAATTCCGTCATCATCAAAACATATGGTTGGTGTAGTGATGCTGAATGTTACTGTCGGAATCGGATTAATGGTAAGGTCAATGGTAATTACACTGTCGCAGCCGGAAGCATTGGCAATTGTATCGGTGTAAATTCCGGAACTGGTGTACTGATTACCTGCCGGAGATAAATAACTTCCGCAGGCAGCAGCGGTAATCGAAAATGCTGTTGGTGTTCCAATGGTAAGGTTCAGCGTAATCACACTGTCGCAACCGATTGCATTCGGGATGGTATCCATATACATGCCCGAGGTGGTGTACACCGCTCCGCTGGGCGCTGTGTAAGAACCGGTGCAAGTTGAAGCCGTTACCGTTGCCACAGAAGGCTGATTTACGGTAAGGTTAATGGTAATCACACTGTCGCAACCGGCTGCATTCGGAATGGTATCCATATACATGCCTGAAGTTGTGTAACTCATTCCGCTGGGCGATGTGTAGCTGCCGCAAACTACAGGCGATACTGCTGCTGCGCTTGGCTGATTAAGTGTAAGGTTAATGGTGATTACACTGTCGCAACCGGCTGCATTCGGTATCGTATCCATATACATACCGGAGCTTGTGTAAATTGCTCCGCTCGGTGCGGTGTATGAAGTTGCGCAAACGGTGGGCGAAATTGCAGCTGAACTCAAACTGTTAACTGTAAGGTTAATGGTAATGATACTGTCGCAACCTGTACTGTTGGGAATGGTATCGTTGTAAACACCTGATGTTGTGTAGGTATTTCCATCGGGCGAAAGATAGCTGTTGCAGGCAGTAGCGGTAATGGTATTTGTAGTTATTGCACCTGCAGTTACATCAACTGTATCAGCACCGGATGCACAGGCTCCTGTGGCTGTAAGTATGTACTGACCGCTTGCCGTTGTACTGATAGATGAGGTAGTAGCACCTGTTGACCAAAGCAAGCTGGTAAAAGGATAGTTGAATGAAAGCGTTGCCGGCAAAGACGAACAAG
>CALRTD020000060.1:0-13810 GCA_943371015.1 Synechococcus sp. UW140
CGATTGAAGTTGCACCCGGCTCCTATCACTATCTCTACTACCGCGACTCGGAAGTATTTACAGAAATTCGCCTTTCGTTTGAAGACAATGAACGCTCGTTTATTAAAGAAGTAGCCGCCAACCCTGCATCTGCTCCGGCAATTTATACGGATTCGGCTACCGGCAACATTATTGCTTTTGGCAATCTTGATACAATTCAGGTACGCAAAGATTCAGCAACCTACCTGAAAAAAATGCTGGGCGTTTTGAAGCAGGAAGGCAATCGTATCGACATCACGCTTGGCGATAAAAAGAATTACATCTGGTATATGGAATCGCCGCAACTCAAGCAACTGCGCTACTTCCCGTATATCCAGTTTACAGTAATCGGTATTTTTCTGCTCACGGCTTACTTCTTGTTCAGCACATCACGCAGGGCCGAGCAAAATCACGTTTGGGTGGGTATGGCCAAAGAAACAGCGCACCAGCTTGGAACGCCGCTATCATCGCTCATTGCGTGGCTTGAGTATATGAATATGAAAGGTATTGATCCGGAAATCACAACCGAGATCGGACGTGATATAAAACGCTTGGAGATGATTACCGAACGTTTTTCAAAGATCGGATCACAACCCAAACTCAAAGCCGAAAATCTTTCTGAAGCACTTGCCGGCGCGGTCGATTATATCCGTGCCCGTTCACCCAAATCGGTTGAATATACTGTAGATACGGGCAATGATGTATTGGTTCCGCTCAACATTCCGCTGTTTGCCTGGGTTATCGAAAATCTTTGCCGCAATGCTGTTGATGCAATGGATGGCCGCGGAAGCATTACAGTAAGTGTGCAGGAAGTGCCGGAAAAAGTAATCATTGATATTACTGACTCCGGCAAAGGAATTCCGCGCTCAAAACATAAAACTGTTTTTGAACCGGGATTTACTACCAAGCAACGCGGCTGGGGACTTGGTCTTTCGCTTTGTAAACGCATTATTGAAAATTACCACAACGGCAGCATTTTCGTAAAGCGTTCTGAACCGGGCAAAGGAACTACATTCCGCATTGAACTGAAGCAATAGAAGCTACAGAAAGTATATATCGCCAAAGGCGATATATACTTTCTGTGAAAGCTTGAAAAAAGTTTGTAAATAATTAAAAAATAAAAGTAAAAACCTGATTTTCTGCCAAATACACTGTTCACAACTTCTTTCCCCTAACGGTTCCCTAACTTCCCCAAATGTGCGATAATTAATTACTAAGTAATTTTTATAAGTTCTGGTGTGTATTGTGATTTGTGTCTCAATTTTACCAAAAAATACTAACCAAGTGAAAATAATTCAATGCTAATATTTACTACTTTGCAATAATGAATAAAAAGGTTAGTAGTTTTGAGCGTAGCGATTGTTAGGTAAGACTTCAATATTATGTAGTGAAAATATATTAGTATATTTAATTTAGCGTAAAATCCTAAAACTATGGCTAACAAAAACACCCTTGTTCTTGATAATGAAGTGTTTGAAGAGATTATCTCGCTAATTCTCAGTTTTGAAAGCAAAGAGGGGATAGTGAATATAGATCGCGAAATAGCAACAATTATTGATCTAGAAAGAGCGATAGTTGACTTGGATGTTAGTGGGAAATTAGAATATTTGGCAATTAGAACAGAGATTTTGATTCGAATTATATATTGGGTAAAACTAACAAAGTTATTTTTTGATTCGAGTTTTGACGAAGAACATCCTTATATTGAAAAATACTTAAGTTCCGATATAACAAAAAAGTATATATTCTCATCATTACTATACTCAATAAATTTCTTACGTATTCTTGCGAGAAGAGCATTGAAAGGTGAGTCAAACGATAAGTTATTCGTTGATCTTAATGCCGCTGTTCCAATCCCCTCCGAAAATGAAAAAATAAGATTAAATCATAGTTTCAATTTTAAACCAGATAATCCATTTAAAGGAATCAACTTACTATTAAGCAGTTACAAGCGCCGGAGGTTTAACTACTTTACTAACCCACATGATGATGAATATTTAAACAAGCTAAAATCATTTGTAGACCGTATTGTCATCAAGCAGAACTCTATAGCGACAAATGATGAAGTGCTGTTCAGAGATTCCTTAGACGTGTTTTATGAAGAGTTATCATCAAACAGCATTATCTCCAGAATACCAGTATATATTTACCTTGACACAAACGACAGTACAGCATCAAAAAATATATATACCTTATTACAACAAATATTTTCCTCGTTTAATATATATCCGATTGTAGACATTGCCGCAGAAAAAGGATCTTGGATAAAAAAATTATTATTAAGACCAAAAAAAAACTTGACAAGTGAAGAGTTAATAGAACGATTAAAAAAATTTGAACATGGTGTTGAAATTACATTTATAGAAAAAACGCAATCAGAGATTAATAAGAATAACGCAGATGCGCTATCCGCTCTTTTATTGGCATGTAAAGATGTCCCCAAAGTATGTTTATTAATAGGGTCAATACTAATTATTAAAGACGAAGAGCTTGACTCAAAATCGTTTCTGTTATGTCGTACATTAACAACAAATGAAGCTATTTTAATTAAGGAAAAACCATCATTATTAAAAGACCCCAGTACGTTATTGAGATTATTAGACAGTGTGAATAAAGCAGAGAAGTCTGCTCAGAAACCATAATGCTATTGTTTATAGTTAGAACCTGTTAAAATGAATGACTTTATTGAAAATATGTGCTATGACTTATATCTAATTGATGACCCGGATATATTTTTGGAAAACTTTTTTTATATATTCAGTCAAAATAAATCTTTTGATACATTTAAAACGTTATATGCGTTTAAATTTGTATCCTATGACATTTTTATTAGACACATACTTAAGTGATAAAGACGGTTATAATTAATCTCTAATAAATAATCGCAGATTAAAATATTTAATTGAGTTAGTTAATAGTTAACTAATCCGATTTTTTTTAGTGACTGTGTTTTTAATAACTAGATAGATTCCACCAATCGGAATGGCTAAAAATCCAACCAGATCATTATTTTTATTAGACAGATTAATAATACCATATCCCATAAACCCAAAAAATATTAAGCAAAATACAAGCCAAAATATTCTTTTTATTTGACTAAAATGTTTGTAAATCCATTGAACCAAACAAATTGCAACAGCTAATATCAATATGATAAAAATTAACCAATCAACAAAGCCATTACTCGATTGACTTAATACAATAATTGGGGAAATAAATTTTAACGTAACCATATTTAAGGATTTATATTTGAGTGATATAAAAAATTAAAAATGAGATTTGATATGAGTCTTTACCGTAAAAGCATTACAAATCCTGTTAGCCTCCAATTGCATTTTCAATTCCTTTAGCCTCTACAATATAGTAATACGTTCCCTCTGGTAATGTGATACACCTGCGTTGAACGGGGAAAATTTCTGCATTGTGTCGCAGATAATTTATAAGCAGATTTGAGGATATTTTCATTTTCAAAGTGTTTGCCGGAAACGCAGCTACCCTTACACTCCCCAAAAAAGGGGAGAGAGTTAGTGGCATGTTCACCGGTAGGTCATGAGATCCTGGTAAGCCCTGAGAGAAACAATTCACGCCCGCACCGTACGCGAGTGTGACAACTTATTTTTTATATCTCAGAATTTGCAAGGTTTACTGATGAGAAAAACAGCATCAACGTTGAACGATATGTTTAAACCGGGTTATACCGATAGTCTTTTTAATTTTGATTTACGGCTATAAATTTAAGTTGATTTACTGCCGAATATCAATAGTTTACAAACTTAATTCAAAAACCCACTCTTGAATTATAACGGCCGGAAAACAATATGAACTCACATCACCATCAAATATATTTAATTTACTTTAAATAACACTTTTTTTGCAATAGGATTATTTTTGATTACTTTTTGTAAATAAATGAAATATTTATCACAATATAATTTAATAATATTAACACCTCAAAACAGATTCATTTTACCAAAAAAATCTGATTTTTGAGAAAAAGCTTATTCTAAATAAAATTTATTTAAATTAATACTTTCTTCATGAAACTATAAAACATAAATACTATGGTAAGGTTCAGTTTTTTAACATTCTTAGTGTCGCAAGATTTTCATCAGACGCGAGATAGTGATAAGAGGGATATATTTGAAAAAACATATCACCACCCACTTCAAAATATTACCTACAATGTAATTGTAACTATTTATTATAACACCGGATTTACAGAGCATAATAACTGTTCAGTCGAATTAATGAGCATTGAATTTATAGATTCTAATAAGAATGCAAGCGTAGTTTTTTCTGGTATTGCTCCGCGTACACATCAAATGGCATTGGATTTATTTGAATCTATTACACCGACTTTGGATTATATTAAAGCTAATTACAACAGTCCTTCTTAGTTAGCAAGTATTATTGACTCATTTTATTAATCAATCAACTTTTTTCAAGTAGCCTGCCAAATTCAGTTACAAACTGAATGCAAAGAAAAACATCCGGTTGCAAACCGGATGCATCTTACAGCTTGCAACTTTTTTCAAGCAGCCTGCCGAATTCAGTTACAAACTGAATTCAAAGAAACATCCGGTTGCAAACCGGATGCGTCTTACAGTTTGCAACTTTTTTCAAGCAACCTGCCGAATTCAGTTACAAACTGAATTCAAAGAAACATCCGGTTACAAACCGGATGCATCTTACATTGCAAACCGGATGCATCTTATTTCAAAACAATACGGCCCAGCAGTGAGGAGAAATGTCGTTTGGCATTGAGCAGTTGAAGCTGTTGCTGCATGATCAACATTTGCTGATCGCTGTCGGCTGTTTCGCGAAGTTGCTTTTGATTTTCAGCAATCATCTGTTCGAGGCGGCGAAGTTTCAACACGTTTACACTGTGCACAGCAGCTTGTCGAAGCAACTGACTTTCAGTTTGTACATAAATAAAATGCCGCTCCCAATCTGAAAGCTGATAAGGTATCTGCACAAGATCAACCGCAAGCTGTGAAATTTGCTGATCGGGATAATTTACAAAGTAATTCAGATCGGGCACATTCCCGTTGTTGATGTGCGTTGTGTACTCGGTCAGAATTTGCTGATAAACCGGATTTGTAAAAACGATATTATCCGATTCAAGTTCGTGCAGCATTAATTCGGCAAGCGGTACGATTACTTCTATTTCTGTCCCGAACTCATCTTCTGTTTTGGCAGTAACCGATTCTTGCGCGTAGTTAAGCAGTAAACGCACTAATTCACGTTCAAAAACTTCGCCGGTTTCAATTTTTGCATGATCACCTTCACGTGCAGGCTGGTCGGGTACAAATTCCCCGGTTTCAGGATGCACATCGGGCGGAAGATCGGGAAGCGGAGCATCTTTAATTTTTTGCTCTTCGCTTTTCTTCTCGTAAAGTTTGCGCCGAAGTTTATTCAGCTCTGTAAGCAGCGCCTGCTCTTCGATATCGAGAATGCGACTGCATTCTTTTACATACACACTCCGCGTAATTGCATCGGGAATGAGTGCAATACTGTCCACAATTTCGTGAATCAGTCCGGCGCGTTTTATCGGATCGTTACCAACATCTGATTTCAGCAATTCTGTTTTAAACTGAATGAAATCTTTGGTGTTTGTACTGATAAAATCGCGAAGCGCTTCTGATGATACTTTTTTGGAATAAGAATCGGGATCATCATTATCAGGAAAAAGCAAAACGCGCACGTTCATACTTTCTTCGAGAATGAGATTGATGCCGCGAAAACTTGCTTTTATGCCGGCCGGATCACCATCATACAAAATTGTAATGTTCGTGGTGTAGCGGCGAATAAGGCGAATCTGTTCTACTGTTAATGAAGTTCCCGACGAAGCCACCACGTTTTCGATTCCGGCCTGATGCATTGAAATAACATCGGTGTAACCTTCAACGAGATAGCACACATCTTCCTGCATAATCGCTTTTTTTGCGAAAAACAGGCCGTAGAGTACGTTGCTTTTGTGGTAAATTTCTGTCTCCGGCGAGTTGATGTACTTCGCCAGTTTCTTATCGGTTTTCAGTGTGCGGCCACCGAAGGCAATTACACGGCCACTGGCATTGTGAACCGGAAAAAGTACACGCCCTTTAAAGCGGTCGAAATACTTTGATGTGTCTTCCTGGTTCTGAATGGTAAGTCCTGCTTTTACAAGATACTCGAGCTTGTAGCCGGCGGCAATTGCAGCATCTGTCAGATCGCGCCAGGTATCGGGACTATAGCCAAGCTGAAATTTTTCGATAATGTCTTTTCTGAAACCGCGCTCAGTAAAGTAGCTCAGACCGATGGCTTTACCTTCTTCAGTTTCGTGAAGATTTTTGGTGTAATGTTTTTGAGCGAAGTTGCTGACGATAAATAAGCTTTCGCGCTCGTTTTCTTTGGCCGCTTGTTCGGGGCTTCGCTCCTGCTCTTCAATTTCGATATTGTACTTTTTCGCTAACCAGCGCAATGCTTCGGGATACGAAAGTTGTTCGTGATCCATAACGAAATTGACGGGATTACCGCCCTTTCCGCAACCAAAACATTTGTAGATCCCGCGTGCCGGTGATACGTTGAACGATGGCGATTTCTCGTTGTGAAACGGACAAAGTCCGATCATGTTTGCACCGCGTTTTTTAAGCGATACAAACTCACCCACAACTTCATCGATGCGGGCAGTTTCGAGAATACGGTCAACGGTTTCCTTCGGAATCATAACGGCGAATTGCGAAGGTACAAAATGCCGGGCAGGCAATACTCAGCGAATGAGATTCACAATGCCGCGGTGATCGAAAATAATACCGGCTTTATTGGTAATGCTTACCAAATAAACATAGGTATCTATCTGGCATTTCACCCCGGTATTCTGCATGGTGCCGTCCCAGCCGGTGTTTATATCAGTTGTAGTAAACACCTGATTCCCCCAGCGATCGAAAACATAAAGCTGGTATTTACTGATGTAACCCAAATCGCTGATTACTGGTTTAAACACGTCGTTATTGCCGGAATTATTGGGTGTAAACGCATTCGGATACCAGATCACTGTTTCGGGAATAATGGTAACGCATTCTGTTGCTGTATCCGGACAAGCTCCGCCGGCTGCGGCAACAATAAGTCTTACACAATAGGTTCCGGTATCGGCATAAGTAAACTGCGGATTCTGATCCGTTGAGGTCGCTCCGGCATAATCAAAATCCCAAAGCCAGCTGGCTGCAGTTCCTGAAGAAAGATCAGCAAAGTAAATGGTGGGATTATTGATTGATGTGGCTTCCGGCGATAATGAAAATGCTGCAACCGGGCCGGGAATTACGTTTACGTAACCCGGAATTGAATCAGTACTCACACAACCATCAGCAGAAGTTACGGTGAGCGCTACTGTGTAGGCTCCGTTTGAGGTATAACAATGCTGCGGGTTTGCGGTGTTGTCTGTACCTCCGTCGCCAAAAGTCCATGACCACGAATTAATTGTGCTGTTGCTGACTGTACTGAGGTCTGTAAAATCAGTACACAGCGGCGCACAACCCGAAAGCGGAGTTCCGCTGAATAAAACCTGAGGCTCCGGATAAACGGTTATTGTTCCGTTAACGGTATCCGAGCACCCGAGCGAATCGGTTACTGTAAGATTTACGGTGTATGTGCCTGAAGCTGCGTAAGCATAAACCGGCTGCTGCAGTGCTGATGTATCACTCCCGTTTGTAACAGCTGGATCGTTGAAATTCCAATGCCAGTTTACAATAGGACCGTTGGTTGGAATGCTGATGCTTGTTTGCGCATCGTAACTGATGAGGCTGTCGGGACAAGCACTTGTTGCTGTAAAAAATGCAGTAGGGCCGGGAATTACTTCCACTACAATTGTTCCAGAAGTAGTTTGCGCCGGTGAGCCATTGTCTGTGCCTTCAATAAGCAAAGTATTGAATCCGATATTACCGGGCTGACCAACAAAAATTCCTGTCAGTACAGCAGTAACACCGGGCGTATTTGAAACCTGTGAATAACCTGTACCGCTTGCTGTTACTGCAATAGTTGTGGTTTGGTTATTTTCGGGCGATAGGAATGTTGCTGTAACCGGCAGCGTATCACCGACACAAAGTGTAAGCGTATCGCAAACCTGTGCGGCATTCATAATCGGCGGAATATTGTTGCCGTTGCCCACGTTACAGGCATTGAAAAAGAATTGCTGATTATCGAGCCAGCTTACCTGACTTGCGGGGCCAAGCGGACCGTTGTAAGTTGTTCCCGGCTGATCGAATGTACCGATCTGAATGAAGTTTACACCATCGCCGGCATTGGCTCCAACGGTTGCAGGCGTACCTCCAAATCCGGTTACTCCGCCCGATGCATCGCCTGTTGTCCACTGCATATCTCCATAGCAAAAAGAGACATTGCTTCCGGCAGGCAGCAGCGGATCGAAACCATCAGTTAGGATAAGCTGGAAATCGTTAAGCTTATCAGCATGCTGAGCGAAATAACCTACCGTTTGCCAGCGCACAATGATAGCCGAGGGAGTAACCTTGTAATAAACAACACCACTGAGCGGATTCTGCGTATCCACATCGGCCCAGAAAGGCGCAATCATATCAACCTGATTCGTTGGAAAACCTGTTGCACTGAATGTTCCGTAGTTGGTGGTAAATGATACGTTCCCGTTGTTGTTGATGTAAAGGCTGGTGAGAATTTGACCGTAAAAACAAAAAGCAAACGGGATGTTGATGATCGGTGATGAGTCATCATCATTCCGGTACATCGGGCCAACTGAAGAACTAAATGGCACAACCGAAAATGTATTGTCAATGGCAATCATACAATTACAATTTGCAGCGGCTGGCTGCACAATTGGTGGCTGAATAATTGTTTGAAGCGGCTGCGCAGAATTATTCCCCGGCGAAATCCTGTACAACCCTGAACGGAGTGCTCCGGAGGCTTTCAGGCTATCCCAGTTTTGCTGCGGAATAGATACAGGTGTTTGAGCCTGCAGCAATGTTGCAGTCAATAGAAATCCAAGAATAAAAATATGCTTCATTAGCAAGACTCTGTTGCGGGTCTGGAACAGATAATAATAATCAAGGGGAATGAGTCGCTCAACTCTGTTTCAAATATAGTTAATTGTGCTCAGATAATACCGCAATTGCGCTTGCATGATACATCCTCAGAAACAGCAGAGAGATCTTATTGGCTCTGCTGAGAAAGTTCGTAAGCTGCTGCTTCGCGGAGCAGCCAGTTTCGGGCAGCATCCGGTGTCGAAAAAAAACGTGTAGGAACTGCCGGACGATAAATTCGCATATAAAAATTGCCAAGAATTTTCATAGAGGCTAACGGGCTCACCAGTGCAATTGCAAAAATACCTTCGTTGTATTCGGCAGATGCACAGAGTTTTCGCATTGCCGGTGTTGTGCTGATTTCACCGGAACCCAAAACCAGCATACCTGCTTTTCGTTTACCGCTGAGCCTGAATGCTGCTTCACGGTTTTCCATGGCTTGCGGCACATCTACGTGCGCACCGGGAAATGTTTGAAGCAGAATAATATTCTCAGCTTCGTTATATCGTTGAATACTGGTAGTGGTGATCTCTTCTTTAAGCAGTACAGTCTTCCAGGCAAGATAAGGTAGCTGCTGATTGGCAACCAAACTCATTACGTGGTGTAATTAAGAACTAAACTGTCTTTCATAATTTCGTTTTTCAGCCATTCAACAGCAATTTCATGCTGACTAAAAAAACGCGTTGGCACAGCGGGCCGATTTATGCGCATATAAAAATTACCGAGAATTTTCATCGCAATACTGGGGCTTACTAAAGCAACGGCAATGAAATGCGAATTGTATTGCTGACTTGCCGAAACCTGACGCATTTCAGGAGTTGTGACTATATCAGAATCTGATTCAAAAATTAAACCGCAGCGTGCCCAGCCAGCAAGTTCAAGTGCTGCTGTACGGTTGTCAATGGCATTAGGGGCATCAAACGTTGCTCTGGGGTGGGCCGTCATTTGTACAATTCGTGTTGCAGGATCATACGAGATGAGAGCCGTATCGGTTTTTACTGCTTCTCCTGAACTGTAATTCATATACTTTTTTTAGGGCTTCAATAGCAAAGATAAAGCCATATTTTGGGGACTTGGCAATATATTTTTCTGTCTGCTTTTTTGGGTAATTGATCTAATAAATACTAAAGTTTTGTCGAAGCGGAATGCATGAAATTGTTCGGAAATTTAAATTCGCCGCATGATCAAATACTAACCGGCTGCAAAGTAAACGTCTTCAGCCACTCAACAGCATTATCCTCATTCCCAAAAAATCGTGTTGGAACAACTGGCCGGCTCAATCGTAAATAGAAATTACCAAGAATTTTCATCGCTGAATTCGTGCTCAGCAAAGCAACTGCGTAAAGATTATCGTTGTATTCGGCGCTGGCAGAAAGTGTGCGCATGGCAGGTGTGGTTACTATGTCTCCGTCGCTGGTGAAGAGAAGCATAAACTTCTTGCCGTCGCCCACCAGCCGCAATGAGGCTTCTTTGTTTTCAATCGCCTGCTGAACATCAAACACAGAACCTGCCCTCGCCTGCACATGAACAATGCGCGATGCAGGGTCGAAACTAATACGTGAAGTTGATGTTTGTATTTCCAGCACTATCTTTCAGCGGATATGATTTGACAAAATTGTATCAAAAGACACTTTACTTCTTTTCTTTCATCTCAAGAGTTTCGCCGCCGTAATTTACCTCTTTGCTCACACCGTTAAGATTGTAAATCCACTTCCCGACGTGCTGTCCGTCTTTATAGTAGCCTTCTGAGGTTTTGTTTCCGGCTTCATCATAGCTTACTGCATAACCTTGGCGGACACCATTTATATATTCACCCTGGCTGTATAGTTTACCGTTTCGGTGAAAAACGCGCCAGGTTCCCTGTGCTTGTCCGCCCTGAATAAAACCGCGTTTGTAAATCACGCCATTATCATAACGTTCAATAAAATCGCCGTTAAAAATAGAATCTGAAACATTTTTGGGTACAGGCGCGGTTACTTTGGACACACTGAGTCCGCGTTTTGCTGTATCATTTCCGGCCACAACCGAATCTGTGTTTGAGCCTGCAACGCCGGGCTTATCAGAACAGGCAGCAGTAATCAGCAGCAGTGATGTAACTACAAAAAGTACAATTTGTTTCATGGCAATTAGAATATGCAGCAAAAATAATGAATGGCCGCCGAACGAAAATCGGGTGTTTGTGTGTGGCGGTATTGTCTTAGCAAGTGGAAAATGAAAATGCCTTACTTTTTGCGCTCTGTAGTAAAAATGAGCAGGTCGTGAATTGACTTTCGAGCAGGACTTTCAGGAAATTCATTTAAAATGCTGAGCGCTTTGTTGCGATACTCATACATCTTCTCAGCTGCATACTGAATGCCGCCGCTGGCATGAACGAAGGCAACCACCTCTTCCACTTTCTGCGGGTCTTCGTTGTGGTTTTTAATGATATTAATAATTCGGCGACGGTCTGATGCAGAAGCTTTGCTGAGTGCATAAATCAGCGGCAGCGTCATTTTTTTCTCTTTAATATCGATTCCGGTTGGCTTTCCGATTTGTCCCTGCTCAGCAGGATTTCCATAATCAAAGAGATCGTCTTTGATCTGAAAGGCTATACCGGTAAGCTCTCCGAAGGTGCGCATTTTTTCCTGCACGGTTTCATCGTCGGTAACGCTTGCGGCTCCGCAGGCGCAGCACGAGGCGATAAGCGATGCTGTCTTTTGCCGGATGATATCGAAATAAACCGGTTCGGCAATATCAAGCCGCCGCGCTTTCTCGATTTGCAGCAGCTCACCTTCACTCATTTCACGCACGGCATTTGAAACAATATGCAGCAGCCGGAAATCATTGTGGTCAATCGAAAGCAGCAAGCCGCGCGAAAGCAGATAATCGCCAACAAGCACTGCAATTTTGTTTTTCCAGAGTGCATTCACCGAGAAAAACCCGCGGCGCATGTTCGAATCATCCACCACATCATCATGCACAAGCGTAGCAGTATGCAGCAATTCAATCAGTGCCGCAGCGCGATAGGTTGATTCGTTCATCTCGCCGCAAAGCTTTGCGGTAAGAAAAACAAACATTGGGCGTATTTGCTTGCCCTTGCGCTTTACAATGTATTGCGTGATTTTATCGAGCAGGGGAACAGAACTCTTCATCGACTGGCGGAACTTCTGCTCGAAAATTTCCATTTCGGCAGCCACCGGGGCTTTGATGTCGCTGATGTTCGGCATAAACTAACACAAAGGTAAGCATTGTTTGGTTGCACAAACCGCCCGATTTCAATCAGGATACTTACCCAAACTGAGCCACCAAACGATCATACAGTTCTTTGGGGATTAATACTTCTTTAACCTCCTCCATTTCGTTCTCCTTTTCTTTCCCTTTATCGTCGTAGGTAATGGTGATGTGCTTTACAGTAAGATATACTTCCTGCTGCTGATCATCACTGTAAAGAACCAGTTTGCGGAAAGGGTTCGCTATACTTGAAGTGGCATTAATGAGGGTCCCGAAATTTCCGCTTTCTATCTCCATTCGCAATTCATCTGCCGAATTGGTTATTGCCATATTCCTGCTCATACTGCGCTCTTCGAGCCATTGATTCAGTTTTTCTGAAAACGGCTTTACGGCTTGCTTGTAAGGTAAATAGATCGGAATCACCAAAATCAACAGGGCCTCGATGATCCAGAAAATACTGAGTATTACCCCCGAAACAGTTGTACTTCCGATGCCCCAGGTTCCTTCTTCATTAATAATACCGATGAATGAAACTACCTCAGCAGGATGCTTGAGAAAAAACAGAAATGAGTCCATACTAAAACCCGTTTCTGCAAAGCCCATTTCATGACTTCCGGAACCAATGCTGTGTACTTCTCCGGAATTAGCAACCATTACACAATGCACCAGCCACTGTGCAATAAAAAACACCGCGCCTCCGGTAAAGCCAACAGCTCCTGCTACTAATTTATTCCTGATTTTCCCGGTTTTAATGCCAATTCTGGCGATCATCCAGCTAAGCCCAAACGGAACACCAATGGTCAGTAAAATGTTGAGATAGATAATCGGAATGTACCAGATACCGTAGCAATATGCAAAGGCACAAATAATACCTAGAACGGCTGAAACAGCCAGACCAAGAAGAATTCCGGTTACAGGAGCTTTGCCTGAAGGGGTGTAATAAATAGCCATGGAAATGGGGTTGAAAAGGTTTGGACTGCAAGAAAATAAAACTCGTTGAATGATACAAATCACAGAATAAAAAAGCGCCCCGCGGGATACACCAGCAGGACGCTTTTTACACTAACCGGGGTTGGTTAATCGATCAACCGTTGTTCAACCGCAAAGCGGATGAGTCCGGCAGTATTTTTCACATTAATCTTCCGCAGCAGGTTCCGGCGATGTGTTTCAACGGTTGGAATGCTGATGTGGAGAGAATCGGCAATTTGCTTTGTGCTGTATTGCTGAGCAATGAGCTGAAGTACCTCGAGTTCGCGGCGTGTAATGCTTCTTACGCGGGCATCATCTTCGGGTGTGCTCATGTTGCGCAGCAAGGCTTTCAGCTCGTTCTCGGTTTCTGTTAGCTGCGTAATGTCGAGCGCTACACAAAGCAGGAGCTTGGGAGCTCCGTTTTCATGACGCTCAAACACGCTGAACCGCGAATTAAAGCGCATTGATTCACCAAAACGCGTGTTCATGCGACAAATGTGCTGGTACACGGTCTGATTATCATCGCTCAGCATGGCTGCGATTTCAGGCATCTTGTCGTGATCCTCGGTTGCAAGAAGCTGACTGAG
>CALRTD020000061.1:0-13787 GCA_943371015.1 Synechococcus sp. UW140
TCGCTCAATGCAACTATCGGAGCATTTATGTGGCTTATTTGCTGGGGGCTTGAAAGTCTTGCCGTAGCACTGCTTTTCCGGAACTGGTGGCTATTGGCGGCATTTATGCTTGCAATGCCCGTGAGCGGAATGTTTGCTCAGTATTATTATGTGAGGATTCGCCGCTCGAACGGTAAAGGGGCTTTACTAAAAGCGATGCGTAGTGACAAAGCTGAGGTTGCGGCTTTGGTTGAGCTGAGGAATGAGATTGAGGCACTTGTCGCGTCTCGGCTCCGCTCGACGTGACAAGAGGTTTTATTTCATCTCGACGTGAGAAGAGGTTTTTATTTCATCTCGACTTGACAAGAGGTTACTATTTCATCTCGACATGACAAGTTTTTTGATCTTGTGGTTGCGTCTCCGCTTCGCTTGACGTAACAAGGGCATTTAATCTTCTGGCTTCGTCTCCGCTTCGCTTGACGTGACATGGGCTTTGATCCTTTGGTTTCATCTTTGCTTCGCTTGACGTGATATGGGCTTTGATCCTCTGGCTTTCTTTGCTTCACTTGACGTGATGAGGGTTTTATGCTTGCACCTGTCGAAACCCTAAAAACAGCGCATTTTGTCAGATCGAGCGGAGCCGAGATCTGGCGAAATGTAGATTAATTTGCTGTTTTTGAGTTGTTTATGTGAAATATGGTGTCGTGGTGTTACTTTTTGGGAGCTAGGGGTATATGCTTGCAGAAACGGTAAGAAATCTGTTTCGGCATAAACCTAAGCATTATGAAAACCAGCACCATTGTTTTACCCGACAACCGCAGCATGGCTGCTTTCTATCTTGTTATTGTTTTTATGCTCACGGGGCTTTCACTGAGCTCACAGGTTTTGATGCCTGATAATTTTTATGTGCGTGAAAATGTGCGTACAAAGCGTCCTGTGCCTTATGTGCATGAGCGAGAGGCTGACATTATGTGGTCGAAACGGGTTTGGCGGACCATTGATTTACGCGAGAAATTCAACCATCCGCTTTATTATCCCGAAACGCAAATCAACAACCGCCGCAGTTTATTTGATGTTGTAAAGAGAGCCTTGTTTGAGCGCACCATTACTGCATTTGATAATCCGGTTACCGACGATGAGTTTACCACTCGAATGAATATTACTCAGTTGAATGAGTTATTTAATGGCGGCGATTCAGTAAGTCAGGAAGATCCGTTTAATCCCGGAACATACATTACTGTTTGGGTTCCCAATCCGCTTGAATCGCGTATGATTAAAGCCTGGTGGATTAAAGAAGATTGGTTTTGGGATAAACAACGTTCTGTAATGGATGTGCGCATTATTGCCATCTGTCCGCTGCAGGAAAAACTTGCTCCGGCTTCTGAGAATGGAGGAAGTGGTGAAATAATTGGTTACAAACCTTTGTTCTGGCTGCATTTTGAAGAACTCCGTCCGGTTCTGGCTCGTGAAGAATGCTACAATACCCGCAACGATGCACAGCGTTTGAGTTATGATGATGTATTTATGAAGCGCATGTTCAGCAGCTATATCCATAAAGAGTCGAATGTATTTGACCGCGGTGTTCTTTCATACTCCACCGGCCTCGAAGCCATGTTTGAGTCTGATCGTATCAAGAACGACATTTTTGTAACCGAGCACGACTACTGGCATTTTTAATTAAACCCCGCTGCCGGATGATACCTGCATAATCATCCGGCAGTTTTTACGTTTTATAGTTCTCCAAACCTCACGCTTATGAAAAATGCTGCCTGTATCACCGGAATTGTTTTGTTTTTTTCTGTTGCAGATGTAATTGCACAAACATCGGTTGCCGATGATGCGCCGCAGGTGAACAGCCGAAAAGCGGTGAGCTGTTATCCGGTTTCGCAAAAAGATATGATGTGGTCGAAGCGGGTTTGGCGAACCATTGATATGCGCGAGAAATTCAATCATCCGCTCTATTACCCTGAAATTCCGGCACAGGGCAGAACGAGTTTATTTGATGCCATAAAATCAGGCATGCTGAGCGGTGAAATAAATGGGTATGATGTTGCAGATAATGGTGTGCCGTTTTCAGTGCAGCTCAGCAAATCGCAAACCGACAGAATGCTGAAATCGCAAACGCCGGTATCGGTTCGCGGCAATGAGGAGCTGAGTTTATACAATCAGCAATATTCAGAAACTCCGATTCTTTCTTCCGAAGTAACTGCATGGTGGATCATGGAAGATTGGTTTTTTGATCGTACCCGCAGTGTAATGGATGTGCGGATTGTAGGGATGTGTCCGCTGCGTGAGCATAAAGACCGAACCGGAAATGTGCTTGGCTACAAACCTATGTTCTGGCTGCATTTTGCACAGCTTCGTCCGGTGCTTGTACGTTTTACCTGCTACAATGTAAAAAACGATGCAGCTGTTTTGAGTTATGATGATGTCTTTATGAAGCGCATGTTCAGCAGCTACATTCACAAAGAGTCGAATATGTATGAATCAGGAATGCTGGTTATTGAACTTCCCGGCCTCGAAGCGCAATACGAGTCGGACCGCATCCGGTCTGAACTTGCAACGATGGAGCACGATTTCTGGAATTACTGAAAAGAGATCGTGTCTTTTGCGGCGGCCGGAGCCTGTTTCTTTTTTATGAAGAAACAGGCCCGGTTGTTTTTAGCACATACTAAATCCGGCACGGTTTTCGTTTACTGAATATAACCGCCTTAGAAATCATACCCAATGAAACACCTGTTTACCAGATCAAACAACTTAACCATTCTGTTTGACTATTTGTGGTATGAAGATCAATCGTTCAGGCATTCGCATTGTGCGAACAATTCCGTTGCAGGAGAAATGGCGGCCGTTCAGGCATGAACTTCAATTTGCCCTGCGTATCATTTTATTTTTTGCCTTGTTGTTTTTAGCCTCGCAGCTTTGGGCACAAACGCCGCCGCCTTGCGAAACAGCGCCTTCAACAACAATTATCTCTCCCGGTGCAAGCGGGGCAACTGCAACGCGCCGCCCTGCTGTATTGCCCTTTGTGCGTGAAGCTGATGTGATGTGGTCGAAACGCGTTTGGCGAACGCTTGATATGCGTGAGAAAATGAATCATCCGTACTATTATCCCGAAACACCGCACAATGGTTTGATGAGCCTGTTTGATGTAGTGCGCAGCGGTGTACTTGGCGGTTGTGTAACGGCGTTCGATAACCCGGCAATTGATGATGAGTTTCGCGTAAAAATGAGCGCCGAAGCTGTTGCCGATTTACTGAATTCTGTCGAAATGTATGAGGTTGAAGATCCCAACAATCCCGGTACTTACCGCATGGATACAGTACTCACTACTCTACAAACTTCGGAGATCATGGCCTGGTGGGTAAAAGAGGATTGGTTCTTTGATAAGCAGCGTTCGGTAATGGATGTCCGCATTATTGGCTTGTGTCCGCTGCAGGCAAAAACGGATCCTCAAACCGGAGAAGTAGTTGGTTACAAACCATTGTTCTGGGTTTACTATCCGCAGCTTCGTCCGCTGCTGGTAAAGCAGGAAGCGTTTCTCGGACAAAATTTTTTCCCGCGATTAAGTTTTGATGATTTATTGCTCAAACGATTCTTCAGCAGCTATGTTCA
This sequence comes from Synechococcus sp. UW140, assembly GCA_943371015.1. Classification (GTDB taxonomy): domain Bacteria; phylum Bacteroidota; class Bacteroidia; order Palsa-965; family Palsa-965. The sequence goes on from CALRTD020000061.1 coordinate 3,595, forward strand.
CAAAGAATCGAACGTATATGACCGCACCATAAATTCATACACACAAGGTATTGAAGCGATGTACGAAGCTGATCGTGTAAAAGAAGACATCCGGAATTACGAAAGCGATTTATGGCATTATTAATAAAGTATAACTGCCCGAAAGCGAGGGAAACTACATTTTGGGAACGCGGAACGGCAGTAAAAAGCGCCTTGCAATTTTTGCAGGCGCTTTTTTTTGAAGTGATGAATGATGAGTGATGAGTGATGAGTGATGAATGAAGCCCTTGTCATACTTCGGCTCCGCTCAGTATGACAAGGGCTGTTTTTGTTTTTTTATTGAGTGGTAAGCTACAATGCCTTTGACAAACCGAGCAAGCAGAATGGCCTTTGACAAACCGAGCAAGCAGAATGGCCTTTGACAAACCGAGCAAGCAGAATGGTCATTGACAAACCGATCAAGCAGAATGGCCTTTGACAAACCGAGCAAGCAGAATGGCCTTTGACAAACCACGCAAGCAGAATGGCCTTTGACTAACCAAGCAAGCAGAATGGCCTTTGACTAACCGAGTAAGCAGAACGGCCTTTGACAAACCGAGTAAGCAGAACGGCCATTGACAAACCGAGCTTGAACTACAATGCGATTTTCGAATAGAGTGTGAGCTACAATGCCGTTGATAAACCAAGCAAACAGAATGGCCTTTGACTAACCAAGTAAGCAGAACGGCCTTTGACAAACCGAGCAAGCAGAATGGCCTTTGACAAACTGAGCAAGCAGAATGGCCATTGACAAACTGAGCGGAGTCGAAGTTAGTCAATGGCTCTTTGCAGAAAGCTCAAAAAAGGATACATGGCTTTGCAGGCAGCAATGGCATTTTTAGCAAAGTTTTTTGCCATTACTTCTTCATCGCTGAACGCGTGAGAAACGGTGAAGCTTTTGTATTTGAGCAGGTCAATAGCCGGATTGTCGGGTAAATAGCCTTTGGGCGGGCGGCTCAGTACATAGCCTTCTGCATTATCGAGACCGTCGTAAAACTTTTTAAATTCTTTGGCTTTCAGCAGTGCGCGGAATTCATCAACATTATAATCGATTTCCTGCCTGATTTTTGCCAGTTGCGGTGCTTCCGGCATCCACATGCCTCCGGCTACAAAGCTTTGGCCTTCGGCTTGAATATGGATGTAGTAGCCGGGAGTAGGCGCCATCCGTCCGCCGGGATTAATGCTTGCCCCCATGTTGTTTTTGTAGGGCGTTTTATTGGCTGAGAAACGTGTATCGCGGTAAATACGAAACATAGCTTTCCGGGCTTCTAATTCAGGATCGATACGCTTATCGAATGTGCGTATGCCTGCAATTACTTCACCGGTCAGCACCTCTACATTATCTTTTGCTGCAAGGTAAAGCGACTTGTTTTTATCGAACCATTCACGGTTATTGTTCTTATTCAGTTTCTTGAGAAAGCTGAGTGTTTCTGCGGTTATCATAGTTTGTAGGTGTGCTTTGTAAACAATGATAGTTAGTGAATGTTTCAGGCATCCGGATATTTTTCCTCGTGCGATTCGGGATTGGTTATTTCTTCAAGATCATCAGTAAGTCGTTGCACAAATTGATAACCACTGAAAAATTCTTTCGCAATAATACGAAGTACTGTGTAAGCAGGAACGGCTACAACCATACCTCCAATACCTGCCAATGTTCCGGCAACAAGTATTACAATGAAAATTTCTATCGGATGCGCTTTAACGGAATTCGAGAAAATATAGGGCTGTACAAGAAATCCATCAGTTAAATTCATGGCAACAAATACTGCCATTATTTTACCGGCAAGCGGAAGCATTCCGGTGTAAAAATCGAGATTGAGGTTGGTTGATATGCCGATAACAATTGCAAATGCACCACCAATGAGCGGACCAACATAAGGTATGATGTTCATAACACCGGCAAACAGACCAATAATAATGGCATTCCGAACACCCAGTATGGCCATGCCAATACTTACAAATGCGGCAACAAAAAATATGTCGAGCAGCACTGCAGAGAAATACTTGGTCAGCAATAATTGGGTGTGCTCAAAAACATTGTGTGCCTGACGCTGGTACTTTTTAGGTACAAGCAACATGAGCGTGTTGAATATTGCTGTTCCGTCTTTCAGGAAAAAGAAGGTGAGAAAAGAAATCACGAAAAAACCGGTAATCAAACTTCCGAGTATAGATACTATCGAATTGGCGAAGGTTGAAATTTTAGTTACACCAATGAAAGCGCTGAATTGTTGCTGTACATATTGCTCAAGCGTTTGTTCCTGCTTTCCTGTACTTTGCTGAAGCTGAGAAAAAGCACCCTCAATTTGAGTCAGCGGTTCATGCAGGGCTTTCTGAAGTTGAGCCGTATCAACCGTAGAGATTATTTTTGTTTCGTCAATAATCAGCGGTATAAATATTGAGACAAATAATCCAATTACCGCATAGACGGTAAAAAGCAGTATCAGCGCACGAAATGAGCGCGGAATTTTTTTGGTTTTTATTTTTATTCTTTCGAGATGACGATCGAGCGGAGCCACTACCATTGCAATAATAGCGGCTATTATCACATACAGCAGTATGGTGCGAAGGTACCAGCATACAACCAGTGCAAGTGCTGTTACGAAGACAATAAAAAGCGGATGCTTACGAATCAAGGTGGGTGATTTTTAGTAAAGTTACACAACTCATAATTTCCGCAGCGGAATAATTGCAGCAGTGTTAAGATATTGTTTCAGCCAGATCAGCGGTAGTTGAATTGAAAGCTGTTTTGGCCGCAGCAAGGTTGTTATTTCAGCGCTCAGTTCCTGTCGTTTGATTTTGTCAGTTAGCGAGGTGCGGAGAACTTTCCTGAATAATTCAGGTTGCTCGTTAAAGCCTGGAGGTGTTTCTTTTCGTATCGCTTTGCTTTGCATGAGATTTTTCAGGATCTCTTCTGCGGCAGTAATTTCATTGCGTTGCATTTTTATACAAATACAAATCAACTGAGCAAATAGGTAGTTGCTGCCGCTGTTCTCCGTTTTCAAATCATTGATAAGTTGTTCAGCTTCAATTCCGCGCTCGTCAAGCACGAGTGTTATTGCCCGTCTCAGTTGCAGGCTGATTTCGGTCTTGTTATTTTCTGCTCGTTGTTTTATTAATGCGGCCGTGTGCTTATATTTTTTGAGCTGCAACAAACAAAGTGTGTATTTATCAAACACCTCCTGCTCGCGCTGATAATTTTGAAAGCCCGGCATTGTTGGCATTTGCTCGTAGATGGCCGCTGCAGCAATATACTCACCTGCATCATCATAGCCCGATGCCATCAGACCGGTAAGGTCAATTGCATGCACATGGCGGTCGATCATTGGTGTGTTTATTTTTTCTAGCAGACTCAGTGCATCGGCAGCTTTCAGCGCTTGAGCAATTCCGCTGAGACTGTAAACAGCGGCATGCGTGCGGAAATAACTCACTACCGGATCGTTGCCGGTATCATGTGCAGGAGCGGGCAGAAAAGAATGCAGCTCTATTCCTGCATCCCGCGCATGACGCTCTGCCGCCGCATAACGCAGGGCGAGTTCTTCGAGCCGGTATTTCGAATGCCGGAGGATGAGTTCATGTTCAGTTAAAAAAGCTTCTGCGGCATCCGTCTGTTTTGTTGCCGCTTCGGGATTAATCCGGGTAATATATTGGGTGTAAAGTTTAAGCAGCTCGGCCTGTATTTCAAGATCATTGGCGGCTTGTGCACTTGTGTAGAGTTCGTCAAACTCTTCGCGGAATCCTGTAAACTGTCCAGCCTCCGTCATGCGCTGGAGCAGAAATAAACGCCGTAATGTTATTAATCGCTGATCACTGTTTTGATTCAGTAAAAACGCCTCAACTTCATCGCTCAGCAGCCGAAAAAGATTTCTGATCAGGTAATCGCGACCAATTGTCCACGGCTCTTCAAATACTTTTGCAAATGCTTTTTTCTTGTCGAGGGGCAGCCCATCATCCTGTTGTTTGATGATTTTATCATAAAGCCGCAGATGCTGTATATTGCCCGTTTCGCGGAGCTTTCGGCGGAAAGCCTTTCGCTCGCTGCTGTTGAGCAATGCAATACGTTCAGCAACTTTGTATTCAGGCATATCTTCTCGCGTAACAATCAAATATAATTCAAAAACAATGCATGTAAAGTGCTATTGTTTCGGCTTCAGCGTCAGCCAGTCGATGAGCCAGAGAAGCGGGAGAATGTTCAGCGATTTATCCGCTTCTATTTCCTGCTTAATTTTTTTTGCCAGTTCAATGCGCTGTTCTGCATCATCAATATACCGGATAGCATCGGCAAAGAATTTAGAAATGGGTTGGTAGTAGAGCTGATCTTTCCGTTTCAGAATACGACTTTGCTTGAAATTTTGCATTTCATTCATCGCCATATCTGTATCTCCTTTAGCCAGAAAACAGCACATCCAAACACAGCGTCCGTACAAGTAATCATTGTCGTGTGCCGGTGTGGAGAGGCTGTTCATGATCCGCAAGGCAGCAGCTGTGTTATTCATGTACAACAAACAAACAGCACGCTGCATCAGCATACGATGCTCAACTACAGTGCCGGCTAAACGTTCCTTGTTTTCATCAATCAGCTTTGCGGCTTTTTCGTAGTAGTTGGCTTTAAGCAATGTGCTTGTGTAATTGTAAAGCAGATCAGGCAATTGCTTGTAAGTTTTTATTGCCGGTAGTTTCAGGGCTTGTTCCCAGGCATTGCATGATTTTTCAAATTCATTGCAAAGAAAATAGCCGAGTGCAATTTGGCCCTGAAGATTTAGTTCGGCCAGCTCCTTATTAATTCTGCTGCTTTTTACAGTTCGGAGAATCGCCAGCGCATCTTCGGCAGCTTTTATTTGTTCGTGCTGTGAGTGGTTATATACTTTTTGCCAGGCTTTAAAAAAAGCAACCACATCATCAGGTTCCGGGAATGCAAAGTTTGTTTGCAGAAGTGCCGGTTCTGCCACAAGCACGCGTTTACTGCGCTGCACAAAGCCCTGATAAACATAAGCGGAAGCCAGTTCGTGCATTACTCCGCGAATACGCAGTTGCCAGTAGTGCTCTAAATTTTGTTCGGCTTTTTCGCAGTTCGAAATTGTAATCAGTTTTTGCTGTGTCAGAAAATCTCTGTTCAGATCGTACAGATCTGCCATGAAATCCAGATCCGCAGCCTTTTCAGCTTCTTCAATCAAACTGCTGAACTGTTTTTCGTAACTCGCAAACTGCCCGGTTTCAATCATGCGCCGCAAAATCAGCAGTTCTTTTCGCTGCTCATGTTTTTTGTCGGTGACTTTGCTGCGCAGAAAGTCTTCAACAGCATCTGTTAAATGCCGGAACACATTTCGCAATAAATAATCACGTTCAGTTGTCCATGATGTTCCGAAAATTTTCCGGTACAGTTTTTCTTTTTCCGCTGGTTTCCCGCTGATAATTAGATCAGAAAGTAAATCGTACAGTTTTTGCTGCTGTTTATTCCCTCCCTGCTTTATCACTTTTTTGAATTCCCTTCGCTCAGTTTCGGTGAGCAGCGAAATTATTTCAATAATCTTGTAGTCAGACATTTACATTGAGATCTGATGTGAAGCTAACTTGTTCCCGGATGTAAAAATAGGCCGTTTTTTGTCACAAAATATGTATTAGTCGTTTAGGGTATGAAACTTCGGCAGCACACCTTTGCACCACTGATCAGGAAATGAAAACGAAACTATAACCGATTAATTCAAACTCATGAATAACTTCAATATTTATCAGAACCTTCGGATGCTTGCCCTGGTTGCAGCTGCCGGTTCATTATTACTGAATACTTCGTGCCGCAATCGTGATGACGACGAGGACCAGCCGGCACCAACTCCGATCAATCTTTGCAGTAATCCAACCCAGTCGCTCACCAATTGGAGAGACGGAGCCGATTACATTGTAGATTGTCGGTTTACCGTTTCCAGCGGAACACTGTCTATTGCGCCCGGAACCGAAATTCAATTCACATCTGGCGGCAGTATTCAGATTGAAAGTCAGGGCCGTATTGATGCCAACGGAACAGCTGCGGCACCGATACGCTTTTTGCCTACATCAGGAACTCCGTTTTGGGGCGGAATGCTGATTTATTCGTCATCAGTTCACTCGCTTTCCAACTGTGAGTTTGTAAGTGCAGGTGTTGCAGGTGCTTTCTCTTTTCCTTTTGACGCAACTGCAGCTGTGCAGGTTGGCAAAGGAACGGTAAACATCAACAACTGTACGGTGCGCAATGCTGCCGGTGATGGTGTGTTTTTCAATGATTATGATGTAATCAACATCAGCAGCTTTGCCAACAATATTATCCGCGATAATAGTGGCTTCCCGGTTGTGATCAGTGTTGGCTTACTCAATAATATGAACATGATCTCCAACCAGTTTACCGGAAACGGCACCAACCGCATCCGGTTGTACAATAACGATGTTGTAGGTTCTCTTAACGGAAATGTTACCTGGAACAATCCCGGCATTCCGTATGAATTCAGCAATTCTTATACGAATGCAGTTAATGTTCAGCAATCATTAACCATCAATGCAGGTGTAACGCTGTATGTGGAGAGTGGTTTCTCATTCCAGGCTTCCGGAACATTAACCGTAAACGGAACAGCAGCACAACCGGTTATTATTCAAGGCAAACAATCGCTGGCTGGTTGGTGGCACGGTATCAATGTATGGTCGAACAGCCCTGCCAACAGTTTGAATTATCTTACTGTAAGCGACGGCGGTGGTTATACATGGATTGATACCGATGTGAGCTGCATTTCGGTTGGTACTTACACCTCAGCCCCCGCGCAGCTGACCATGAACAACTGCACCATTCGCAACAGTCCCGGCTGCGGTATCGAAACCAGTGCAACCGCTGTACTGAACCAAACCGGAACCACATTTGTAAACGTGGTAAATAATATTTGCAACTAATTCACCGAAACGGCTGTTTTGCACAAAACCAGCCGTTTCGTTTTCTGAAGCAGACTGATTCCGGGGCGAATCAGTCTGCTTTGCTTTTATTGCAGGCTTTGGTCAGCAAACGCCTCAAAATCCCTACCTTTGCGGCCGTTCATGATTTCAGTAAACAACATCACCGTGTCGTTTGGCGGAACTACGCTTTACGACGATATTTCCTTCCTCATCAACCAGCGCGACCGTATTGGTCTGGCCGGCCGCAACGGAGCAGGGAAATCGACCATGCTGCGCATTATTGCCGGCGAGCAGCGCCCCACAACTGGCGATATTGCTCGTCCCAACGAATGCACGATTGGCTATCTCGCACAGGATCTGGTTGCCACACTTGGCAAAACTGTGTTCGACGAAACCGCAACGGCTTTCAAAGAACTTCGTACGCTTGAAGCTCGTGTCGAATTCATCGGCAATGAACTGGCAACGCGCACCGACTACGAAAGCGATGCCTACATGAATCTCATTCATGAGCTCACAGAGGCCAACGAAAGGCTGCACCTGCTCGGCGGCGAGTCGATGGATGCACAGATCGAGCAAACACTTTTTGGCCTCGGTTTCGAACGCAAAGACATGACGCGTTTAACCGACGAGTTCAGCGGAGGCTGGCGGATGCGCATTGAACTTGCAAAAATTCTTTTGCAAAAACCCAACGTGCTGCTCCTCGACGAGCCCACCAACCACCTTGATATCGAGTCGATTCAATGGCTCGAAACATTTCTGAAAGATTACTACGGCGCAGTAGTGCTTGTTTCGCACGATAAAGCGTTTCTCGATAACATCACCAACCGCACCATCGAAATCTCGATGGGTAAAGCGTTTGACTACAAAGCCAATTATTCGCGCTATCTCGAACTTCGCAAAGAACGCCGCGATACGCAAATGGCAGCAGCCAAAAACCAGCAGAAGTTTATCGATAAAACCGAGCAGCTGATTGATAAGTACCGTGCAAAAGCCAACAAAGCATCGTTTGCACAATCGCTCATCAAAAAGCTCGATAAGCTGGATATCATTGAGGTGGATGATGAAGATAACCTCTCCATGCGCTTCCGTTTTCCGCCTGCGCCGCGATCAGGTAAAGTAGTGGTTGAGGCACAGCGCGCAGCAAAAGCTTACGCAGATAAAACTATTTTCTCGGAAGTAGATGTAATGATTGAACGAGGCGAGCGCATTGCCCTGGTTGGCCGAAACGGAGAAGGTAAATCTACTTTCAGCCGACTCATTACCGGCGAAGCAACTACAGCAGGTTCGGTAACTGTTGGTCACAATGTTAACATCGGTTATTTCGCGCAGGATGATGCTGACACGCTCGACGGCGACAAAACCGTTTTTGATACCATTGATGAAATTGCAATCGGTGATGTGCGCAAACAGGTTCGCGGTATTCTTGGCTCATTCCTGTTCAGCGGCGATTCGGTTGACAAGAAAGTAAAAGTACTTTCGGGCGGTGAACGTACACGACTTGCACTTTGCCGCTTAATGCTGCAACCTTACAACCTGCTGCTCCTCGACGAACCTACCAACCACCTCGATATGCGCTCGAAAGAAGTGCTGAAAGGTGCGCTGATGAATTACGACGGAACGCTGATTGTTGTTTCTCACGACCGTGACTTTTTGCAGGGCCTTACCAATAAGGTTCTTGAGTTCCGCAGCGGGCGTGTGAAGGAATACATCGGTGATGTATATGACTTCCTCCGCGACCGTAAGATCGACAACTTTGCAGCACTGGAGAAGAAAGACAATCCGTTTGCAAAAGCAGAAACCTCGAAACCGGAGCCAGCGAAAACAGAGCCTTCGGTAAACGAAGCTTCACGCGAGCAAAAGAAAAATCAGGAGCGTGAGCAGCGTCAGTTGCGCACAAAAATCACAAAGCTCGAAGAAGAAATTGCAAAACTGGAAGCCGAAATAAAAGCCTTTGATGATCAGCTTTCTGATCCGGCAAAGTATCAGCAACTCGTTAACGATAAAGCGGCGTTTGCACAATATGAAGCCAAGCGGAAACGGCTGGATGCAGCAATGAACGATTGGGAAGCGGCACAGCAGGAACTGGAAGGATAAAAAGACTGATCGTTAATTTTTTTTGATAAGACTACTTCATTAAATGAGGTAGTCTTATTTTTATTTACTCAAAATTAGTGTGCTCCTAAAAAGCGAGTAAGAAGAACCGGAAAATCAAGACTTGGTCGAGTTGCAAAAATTAAGAAATTAGATGTAGCCGGATATTTCGAAGCAGGTGGCACTGTTTCCCGCAAGTATTTAACTTGGTAGTATGACTAATTTACAACGAGCAATTATTATTTCAGTGCTGCTGCTGCTGAAGTTATCGCCCCGACTTCAGAGCCAGTCAGTAGCTTTAGGAATAACCGGAGCAGGTGGTATTCTGCCTAAAACTATTGCAGTAAATACTATTGGCATATTTAAGCCCAAACTCACTCAGCCTTTGATGGCACAAGGTGGAGTTTACCTTCAAGTAGATTTTGCCAGCCGTTTTTTTGTGAGGGTAAGTGGTCAATTAACCGGAGTTCAATATGGTGTAAAGGTTGATTTTGATCCTGCGCAACAATCGGAAGTCCCCTTTAAAACCAATTCCATAAATCGATTCTGGTTTAATGGGATTCAACCGGAATTGAGAATCGGGTATAAACTTCCTTTGATCCCGCAAAGACCACTTTTTCTGGTGGCTGGATTTGCCAATAGATTCAGTTACTCCACAGCCAATGTTTATTCGTTTGTTATCGGACTTTCATCAGGGCAAACATTGCGCTGTTATGAGGAAATATTGGATACAAATGATAGTCGTATTCCTATGTTCTCAATCGGTGCGGAATATTCAATAACACTTTGGCGGAATTATTCGATAATGGTGGGATTGGAGTATCAATACGCACGCTCTTCCGATCATCAGGTGAAGTATGAGTTTTTTCCTGCGCAAACAGTGAGTTATTCCTCTGGCAGTTACTCACTCTCGCCACATGGTTTTTGTTTACGTTTATCTGTGCCGGTTTTGTGGTGGAAGAAAAAAGAATAAATCTTTTGGATGTTTTAATTGAACATGAATGTTGGTTCTAATTCTAGCTCTCTCTGTCATCTAAGTTTAATTATATTGGTAATATTAAATTTTACAGAATTATGAGAGTTCTGCTGCTCTTCATATTACTATCACTTACAAATCTTTCTGCGCAATCGGTAAGTTTCGGCTTTACCGGTTGCGCGGGTTTGGCTCCGCCTGC
>CALRTD020000062.1:0-13352 GCA_943371015.1 Synechococcus sp. UW140
CTGAGTGTTCCGTAGCCTTTGTTGCTTAGCCAGTTGTAGTGCGGAAATTTTTCGTGCAGTGCATCCATGTAATCATCGCGATGCGTTTTGGCGAGGATGCTTGCGGCTGCAATGCTTTTGTATTTGGCATCGCCGCCAATGATACAGACGTGCGGAATGCCCGGATAAGCCGGCTTAAAACGGTTGCCGTCGATGAGCAATAATCCGGGCAGCGTGCTGAGTTGTGCGATGGCTTTGTGCATCGCTGCAAACGAAGCGCGGAGAATGTTGAGTTCATCAACTTCATCAACACTCATACTGGCAACAGCCCAGGCAATAGCTTTTTCTTCGATCAGCGGACGAAGCTCGCGCCGCTGTGCATCACTCAGCTTTTTCGAATCGTTAAGCAGCGGATGCTTGAAATCAGGCGGAAGAATTACCGCTGCTGCATACACAGGTCCGGCCAAACAACCGCGCCCGGCTTCATCGCAGCCAGCTTCAGTATGTTCGGTTTGGTAGCGGGTTTTAAGCATCGGGGTTAGCGCATTGTTCGATACTGTTCCAGATTATATCAGCCGAACGCTGCCACGAAAAATGCTGCGTACGAATTGCCGAACGCTGTTTGAGCTGTGCGCGCAATTCTTCATCGCTGTCGATTCGCTGAAGCGCAGCCGCAATTTCATTTACATCAAACGGATTGGCATACAACGCTGCATCGCCGGCCACTTCGGGCATTGAAGTTACATCAGCAGTAAGTACTGGCACATTGCAGGCCATAGCCTCCACAATCGGAATTCCGAAGCCTTCGAAATACGGAAGATAAGTAACGGCATGCGCTGCTGCAGTTATGCGAACAAGCTCTTCGTCGGTTAATCGGCCTGTAAATACAATGTCTGTTTTCTCCGGCAACTTTGCGATTAATTCATCCAGCGCATGATATTTCCAATAAGGTGCGCCGGTAATCAGCAATTTGGTTGAGGTGGTGTGCTGCTGCTTATACTGCACAAATGCTTCCACCAAGCGCACAAGGTTTTTGCGCGGATGCAACGCACCCACAAACAAAAAGTACGGAGCACCGCTGCTGAACTGATCACGAACAACTTTTATGTCGTCGGCATTCATGGGCTGAAAAGCTTCTGATGCGGCATTATACACCACATCAATTTTAGAAGCATCAACTCCGTAGCGCGAAACAATATCGTTTTTCGAAAATTCGGAAACAGTCATTACACGTTTTCCCTTTTGCGCATACAGCGGGAAATTTTTACGATACCATTTTGAGTAACGCGAAGAAAGATCTTTCGGGTAATGCTCGAAATTGAGATCGTGAATGACCGGAAGACAAGGCGTGTTAGTTTTCAGCGGCAAAAAACCATCGGGCGAAAAAAACACATCTGGCTGCAGATCACGCAAGACGCCCTGCACCGACCAGTTCAGCCATAAATCATACAACCACGGACGACGTGCCGGCGGAAAAAGTTTTACGGGTGTGATGTTTTCAGAATAAATAAATTCCTCATCAACATCACGGTCAAACAGAAATACAAAATGATCGTCGGGACGCATTTGTGTAATGCGCTTGAGCGTTTCATCCGTAAAACGCCCGATCCCGTCGAGGCGATTATGAATTAATAATCGTGTATTAACAACCACCAGCATGGCGGCAAAGATAGGCGCCGCAGCCGAATAAATTGGAAAAACCGGGCAACTGTTTTACCTTCACCACTCACACAAACAAACACACGCCCATGCTTGATAATCTGATCAATCTGGTAAAAGAACACGCCGGTGATGCTATTGTAAACAACCCGGCTATTCCGAACGAGAAAAACGACGATGCCATAAAGACCACCGGCGAATCAATTCTGAATTCGCTGAAATCACAAGCCTCCGGCGGCGACCTCAGCAGCCTGATGAATATGTTTAATGGCGGCGATGCAGCTTCAAGCCCTGTAGCCAATGCCGTGCAGGGAAATGTGGCTGCTGATCTGGCAAAGAAATTCGGCCTCGATTCGGGTGCTGCGGGTAACATTGCATCATCACTTATTCCGATGGTGATGAATAAGTTTGTAAACAAAACAAATGACCCGAACGACAGCAGCTTCGACCTCGGCGATATTATGAAAAACATCGGCGGCGGTGGCAGCAGCGGAATTGGCGGTATGATCTCCAATTTCCTTAAGTAACCTCATCGGTATTTAAAAAACACAAAATCTCTTCGTTGGACTCATCACGAAAATCCTCATTTACACCAGTAAACTGCGGTTTTCGTTCTATCGTCCGCCTCAATCTTTTGTATTTTTAAACACCGGCTTTCTTATCTTTATGCCGCCGCAACACTTTGTTCCGGCGGCTTTTTTATGTCTCGTTTCGATAAGTTAGACCCTGATGATTACTACATGAATGAAGACGGCTATATCGTGTTCACCGAAAAGTATCATCTCAAACGCGGATATTGCTGCAAGAATGGCTGCAAGCATTGTCCGTATGGGTACAATAAAAAGACGGGAAGGTTTGATAAAAAGAAAGAAGAGTAATGAAGTCCGCTAACCCCGGCAAACGAAAGCCAATAAGTCAATATCATCCTTTACTGTACTTTCTTGCTGTTGAACTTCGCCGGCTTAACAGGAAACTTTATTGGATTTTTGGTAAAGAAAATTACAGCTCATCACATAGTTCTGACCTCCTGCCCTTTCGTATCAAAAAGCACCAGTCGGTGCTCATCAGAAAACTCGGCGGAAGCGAAGAACAATTACAACACAACAAAGTTGTCAATCTAAACATAGCAATTAAAAAAATCGACGGAATCATTATTCGTCCGGGTGAAACATTTTCATTTTGCAAAACAGTTGGTCGTCCAACCCGTCGCAAAGGTTATCTCGAAGGAATGGAACTCTCATTCGGTGAAGCCCGCGCCGGGATTGGCGGTGGCTTGTGTCAAATATCCAATCTGCTTCATTGGCTGATTATTCATAGTCCACTAACAGTTACCGAGCGTTATCACCACTCTTTCGATCCATTTCCTGACGATGGCCGGGTACTGCCATTTGGAAGTGGGGCAACCGTTTTTTATAACTATCGAGATTTTCAGTTTTGTAATAACACAGAGCATACATTTCAGCTTCGCTTATGGATTTCTGAAAAATGTCTTGAAGGCGAACTTCGCGTAAATACTGAGCTTGCCTACAACTACCATATCATTGAAAAAGAACATGCATTCCTTCAAATTGATGGAGAATTTTATCGGAAAAATGAATTATGGCGTGAGAAGTGTTTGAAATTTGAAAGTGGTCGGGTTATTGAAACAAATTTTGTACTGAAAAACTTTGCAAGAGTAAAATACACTCCTGAAGCTTGGAAAAACAATAGTTCAGAAAGCAATTAACATTGAGTCCTTTTTAACTCTTTAATTAAGTTGTCCTTCGTACTTTTACCCTGCCAGAAAAAGCACAAAATGACCACAGCCGAATTTCAAGCCGCCATCCTTCGCGGCATTCCCGATACGCTTCCCGAATTAAAGCCGTTTGATGCATCGCTCAACCATGCGCCCAAACGTAAAGCCATTTTAACGCCTGCCGAAGAAAAGCTCGCACTGCGAAATGCGCTGCGCTATTTCGATGCAAAACATCATGCCGTACTGGCACCGGAATTTGCGCAGGAACTGAAAACATACGGGCGGATTTATATGTACCGTTTCCGCCCTGATTATACCATCTTTGCCCGTCCCATCAGCGAGTATCCGCAGCGCTCAGTGCAGGCTGCAGCTATCATGCACATGCTGTCGAACAACCTCGACTATGCAGTTGCACAACATCCGCACGAACTGATTACCTACGGCGGAAACGGTGCAGTATTTCAAAACTGGGCGCAGTATCTGCTCACGATGCAGTATCTGGCCACTATGACCGACGAGCAAACACTGGTCCTCTATTCAGGCCATCCGCTCGGACTTTTCCCCTCGCATAAAGATGCGCCGCGCGTTGTAGTTACAAACGGCATGATGATTCCCAACTACTCGAAACCCGACGACTGGGAACGTTTCAACGCGCTTGGGGTAACGCAGTACGGACAAATGACGGCAGGCTCGTTTATGTACATCGGCCCGCAGGGCATTGTACACGGCACAACTATTACGGTGATGAATGCGGCGCGAAAAATTGCTGCAAACGAAGAAGACCGAAAAGGCCGTTTGTTTGTTACCTGCGGACTCGGCGGCATGAGCGGCGCACAACCCAAAGCCGGAAAAATTGCCGGACTGGTTGCTGTTGTTGCCGAAATGAACCCGAAAGCCACGCACACACGTCACTCACAAGGTTGGGTGGATGAAGTGTATGAAAATATTGATGAACTGATGAGCCGGATTGCCAGAGCGCAGGCAGCTAAAGAAGCCGTTTCGCTGGCGTATCAGGGCAATGTGGTTGATTTGTGGGAACGCCTTGTGAAAGACAACATACACGTTGATATTGGTTCTGATCAGTCATCGCTGCACAATCCGTGGGCGGGTGGTTATTATCCAGCAGGTATTTCGTTTGACGAGGCCAACCGTATGATGGCCGAAGAGCCTGAGAAATTTCATGGCATCGTTCAGGAATCGTTGCGGCGGCAGGCGGCGGCTATCAACACACTTTCCGGCCGCGGGATGTACTTCTTTGACTATGGCAATGCATTTTTGTTAGAAGCTATGCGCGCCGGCGCTGATATTGTGAACGAAGACGGAACTTTCCGCTATCCTTCGTATGTGCAGGATATTCTCGGGCCGATGTGTTTCGATTATGGCTTCGGTCCGTTCCGCTGGGTATGCACTTCGGGCGATCCGGCTGATTTGGCTGTAACAGATGCGCTGGCGCTTGAAGTTATGCAGGACATTTACAAAACTGCGCCTGCAGAAATTCGCCAGCAATTACACGATAATATTCTCTGGATACAGGATGCTATGGAGAACAACCTTGTGGTAGGTTCTCAGGCACGCATTCTGTATGCCGACAGTGAAGGGCGCATCCGCATTGCCGCAGCCATCAACAAAGCCATCCGCGAAGGCCGTGTGAAAGCGCCCGTAGTACTTGGCCGCGATCACCACGATGTTTCAGGCACCGATTCGCCTTACCGCGAAACCTCAAATATTTATGATGGCTCACGCTTTACAGCCGATATGGCCGTGCAGAATTTTGTAGGCGATGCATTCCGCGGTGCTACGTGGATTTCGCTGCACAATGGCGGCGGCGTGGGTTGGGGCGAAGTTATCAACGGCGGCTTCGGACTTGTACTCGACGGAAGCGAAGATGCCGATCGGCGTTTACACAGTATGCTGTTCTGGGATGTAAATAACGGTATCGCCCGCCGAAGCTGGGCCCGTAACGATGAAGCCATCTTCGCCATTAAACGCGAAATGGAACGCACGCCGCAGCTAAAGGTTACGCTGCCCAATTTGGTGGATGATCAACTGCTGGAAAATCTGTTTTAGCACTGACAGCCGGCAAGCTCATTCCTGATTCCTGTCAGTTCGTTGTGTAACACTGGTCACAGTGATCCGAAAATGCATGTAGTTACTTTGAATGTAATTACATGACAACAAAACAAAAGCTATTCCGATTAGTAATCGTGTGCATTACCTGCATTGCACTGGTAACAATTGGAGTAATGATTTTCGGCTAACTCACCTAAACCACACAACCATGAAAACCAACGTAGGAAACTTCGACCGTATTGTCCGCCTCGTAATTGCAGCATTGTTTGCCATACTCTACTTTGGCGGCTTTGTCACCGGAACAATCGGCCTGGTACTCATTATTCTTGGCGGCGTATTTGCAGTTACTGCTGCAATTGGATTTTGCCCGCTGTACAGCATTTTCGGACTTACTACCTGTCCGGTAAAGTCTAGGTAAAAATTCCTGAGGGAAGAAAGAGGCGTCGAATAAACAGGTCATTCAATTTATTTAATTGAATGACCTGTTATTTTTTGCGCGATGATTTGGCAAACTTATTGAACTCGATTGCAAATTTCAGCCAGTAATCGAGTTCTTTTTTTGTACGGGTTCCGGTTTCATCAACCAAAATAAACCCTTTGGAAGCTCTGCCGGTAAAGGTTAATACGCGGGATGAATTGTGTTCGAGCAGTGTTTCCATAAGTGCAGGATCAATCCGGCACATCAGGTCATCGCCCATAATCCCAACACACATTTTTGTATTGTATATAAACACAAGTCCACCCATCATGTATTTTTCTTCAACGTTTTCGAGTTCCGAAAAGCGTTCGCGGACACGGTTGGCAAGTGTTTCGTTATAGGCCATTCTACAATGTTTTCAGCTTTTCAGCAGCTTGTTTACTGTAAAATGTGTTATCGTTTGAAATCTTTTTCAGTAACTCTTTGGCTTCATCGGTATCGCCACTGCCAATGAGTGCAAGAGCTTTGTACCATTCAGCCTCTTCGCGGAATGCATTGTTTTCACTTTCAATTACAGCATCCAGCAGCGGAATGGCTTTGCTGTGCATTTCCAGTTTTACATACGAAACCGCGATATAAAATTTCGCATTAATATCATCAGGTGTATTTTTCAGCAATTCTTCAAATTTACTGATGCAGCGACCATAGCGGCCGGCACGGAAGGCTTTCAAACCATCGCGCAGCAACTGATCGGCGGTAAGCGTTACAATTTCTTCCTCAGCTTGGTTCCCGCTGTTTCTTTCTTCCTGTGAAGCAGGTGTTCCTGTAAGCTTGAGTTTCTGGGTCTTCAGCGGCTTATTGTAAATGCGGTTATAATCAGTTATTTTAAGATCCAGAATATAAACGATCGGGAAATTATAATCCGGATCTTTCGGTTTTACTTCAGCAGGTTCGGCTGGAGGAACTATGGTAACAACCGGCTTTTCGGGCTGCGCAACCGGTTGCTGAGGCACATCATTAGTTTGATCAACCGGCTCTGTCGTTTTAAGATTTGGCTGAACCGTAACCGGCGCTGATTTCGGATTTACAAAATGATCGGTTACAGGACTGAGTACAGTTTCTTCAGCAGAAACAGTTGGAATTTCTGTTTGCGGCTGAACTTGCGGAAGCGTTTTTGACTGGGCAATTACTTTTTCGTCTTTCGGCCAGAACGCCCAGGCCGCAACAACAACAGCAGCTACACCGGCACCACCGGCCAGCCAGTTCATCCACGATTTTGAAGCAGGAGTGCTGCCTCCGCTCATTCCGCTGCGCGCCGCAATTTCGGCCTGCAGCGCGGCGATGTCCTGAAAAGCATCAGGCACAGCGGTAAAACCGGCAGCAGCAGTGGCCGCCAGTT
Source organism: Synechococcus sp. UW140 (assembly GCA_943371015.1). Classification (GTDB taxonomy): domain Bacteria; phylum Bacteroidota; class Bacteroidia; order Palsa-965; family Palsa-965. The sequence goes on from CALRTD020000062.1 coordinate 7,261, forward strand.
CACTTTCGCTGAGCAAGCGTTTCACCCGCATGCGGTCAGATGCGCTGAGCTTGTCCTGCACATAATCCTGCAGAAGCTGCGCACTGAGCGGTGTAACGTTGTGGGAATGTGTGTCGGGTATCATTGATTTCCTCCGGTAAGGGCAATTTTCAAATTTCGTTTGCCATTCTGCAAATGACTCTTCACTTCTTTTTCGGTGAAGCCTGTGAGATCAGCTATTTCACGATATGTTTTATCGCCAAAATAAAACAGTTCGATGCAGCGGCGTTGTTCTTCGCCCAAACTCCGCACGGCCTGCTCCAATCTCCTCAGTTGATCTTCACGCTGCTCGGGATCGGTTTCTTCGAGAAGATCTGTCTTTACTTCGTGTGTGTAAGCCTCTTCCCGAACGCGCTGCACCTGTTGCTTGCGCAGCTCCGAGATGCAGTGATTACGGGTTACGGTATTGATCCATACACCGAAATTATCGGGCTGCTGTGTTTTGAGTGATTCAAACAGCCGCTCAAAAATCTGAAGTACTGCATCGCGCGCCAGTTCACGGTCTGCAAAATAATGCAAACAAACACCGTAAATCAGGTGTGCATAACGGTTGTACAGTTCACCCACAAACGCCTTGTCGCCACCCGTTTTATAGCGGGCCATCAGCTCCTGATCACTGAGATCACTGGTTCGTTTTCGGGGAAATAACCGCATATTCTGACGCTTGTGCTATAATGACGCGGCAAAGGTCGTAATTGCACACGCAGTGTAAAGATATTTTCTTTCTGCTGCTCTTTTCATAACTTCACTACTATGAAACGCCTCTTTTTTCTCATTATCAGCCTTTTGCCTCTTGCGGCGGCGGCACAAACACCAGCAGGCAACCGCCAAATGGGCATGGTGCTGGAAATGGCACAAAACAACAATTTCGACTCGGCTACGGCACGCGGACTTCAGCTTTGCATAGACTACACGCATTTTGTATCGAACTGGAAAATATGCGAAACAGCTCCCGGACAGTTCAATGGTGTTGGTATGACATTTCTGGATATCATCAACGTGTACTATCCGTTTTATAACATCAGTGTCGAACTCAATGTCCCTGTACTCAACACGGTTACCCGCGAAGTGCCGGCAGATCTGGATACAGTGCGTTTCAATAGCCTGACAATGATCAACCGTTTCAAAATTTATCTTGATACGATGTTTGCGCACATTCCGGCTATTGATATTGAGATGCTCAGTATCGGAAACGAAAGCGATGTACTTTTTGCCAACGATCCGCAATTGATGGCCGATTTTGAGGTGTTCTATGATTCCGTTTCACGCTATGCCCGACAACGTTATCAGCAACTCTACAACCGCCCGCTGAAAATTGCGACAACACTCACCTGGGGCGGATTAACTTCTCCAACACTATCGGCACCATTAGCTCAGCTTAATCAACTTTCAGACTTAATTGCTGTAACTTATTATCCGCTTATCGGCAATTTTCAGGTACGCGCAGCCAACAGTCCGCTCGCTGATTTTGCCGCGCTCACAGCAATTTATAACGATACCAATAAGCGCATCTGGTTTGTTGAATGCGGCTATCCATCATCAGCAGTATGCGGCAGCACCAATCAGGCGCAGGCCGATTTTTATGATTATACGTTTCAGGCCTGGGATGCAAATGCAGCAATGATTGAAGGCATCTCGCCATTCCTGCTGCACGACTGGAGCCAATCTTATGTTGATACATTAGCCATTTATTACGGGCTTGGCAACAATACAGCATTCAAAGAATACCTGCGCACACTTGGCTTGCGAACCTATGCCGGCGATGGTATCAACAAACCGGCTTATGAAGTGGTGCGCTGCAATGTAAATGCCCGAAACTTTTGCAACACCGGATGCCTGCTTGGTGTTGAGGAACAAGTAGCAGGAAGTATCAATGCAAATCCAAATCCTGCAACAGAGTTTGTGCGTTTTACACTGCCAGAAAACGCAGATGTATTACGCCTCAACGTTTACAGCACCGACGGAAAATTAACGACAACACTGCAACAGCAAACAGCTACACCCGCACGGTTCTCTGTTGCAGAGCTTCCGCCGGGTGTTTGGCTGTGTGTGCTTGAATTGGATAACGGCAGCGTAGTTATTTCACGCATTGTAACACTGCCGCATTAAACCGCCATTCCATTATCGCAATAATACAACATGGCTTTGTGCAGAAATGATGCAAGCCCGGGCTGTAGTTTGTTGTAGTATGCGGCAAAGCGCTCATCGCTGATGTAAAGCTCTGCGAGGCCGCGATAGCCTTCTTCTGTAGCTTCCCAGAAGTTGCCGATATGGCGGTGATGTTGTGCAATAAGCTGCTGAACTTCTGCACTCGAATGCTCAAGGTGCATGGATGCTCCCAAAGCTTTTGAAATTTCATCACCTTGCGCCAGAAGTGCCTGCAATGCAGGTTTGCCTAGCTTGCGGAGTTTATCTTCGGATGCTGCTACAACATCGTTACCCCATTTCCGGGCTGCTTCGTTTCTGTATTCTTCCCCTTTCGGGAAGCCTTCGTATAATTCTTCATCGGTAAGCATTGCTGATTTGTTTTCAAGTGATTGAATTGTTTTGTTGATTGTGACCAGCAATTGCTGTGCGTGCAGGGCATTCAGTTGAATGCGGCGGCGCTGCTCAAGCAATGAATCGAGAAGACCGAAGTCCGGATCATCCAGCACTTCTGCAATTTTTTCGAGACTGAACCCCAATTCACGATAAAACAAAATCTGCTGAAGCCGGAGCAATTCATCGCGTCCGTATAACCGATAACGCGCCTCGGTGCGCTGTGCAGGTTTCAGCAATCCAATCTCATCGTAATGATGAAGCGTGCGCACACTTACACCCGATAATTGTGAAAGCTGTTTTACTGAGTACTGTTTCATGCCTCTTGCTGATTACAGCAACAAAGTAAGGCTATAACGTTGGGTAAGAGTCAAGAGAAAAAGATAGATTCATCTCGACAAAAGCCTTAAAAAACTGATAATCAAATTATTATTTTAATTCATTTATATGATGACACATTTATCCTTATAGTATTCTCTAAAAAATGCTTTGAATTGACTACTTCTAATACCAGACATAATAAGAACGTCATGCTCATCTCCAAATCCAGCCAATATTGTTACCATCTTTTTTCTCGAATCGGAAATAAATAAACTTATAAGCATCCCCAGAAATAATCCCAAAAACAGAGGCAGAAAAAGAAGTCTGCTTTTATTAAGAACACCGTCGACTAAAAACATGAAAATTATTGAAACAACTACAGCACCACCACTCAGTTTAGGTTTTGAACGGTCGGATTGATTTTCTTGCCATACGATTTCATTTATATGGTCGTCAAGAATAATAAAATTAACACTGCTTTTTAATGAATCTCTAAGTTGTATATGTAGTCCTTTTTGTCGCTTGTAGATTTTAAGTTCGCTGGATGATTCGACAATATATTTTGAAATATAATCAGGTGCTTTTTCAACTGTTCCTACAATTGGGTAGAATAAAGAATCATGAACATAATCACCCAATAGCTCTTCAACTTCAGTAAGTGTAAATACTTTTTTATCCGGGGTTATCATACTCGTTCATTCTACTAAAAAAAGCGGGAAAAACATTTTCCCGCTTTCGCTAAATTATAAAAAATCAGGCTTTACGCAATCGTCCACACATTGCGGCCGCGAAGCAAAGCATCAAGATCACCTTCGCCTTTGTCGGCAATAGCTTGTGCTATTTGTGCAGCAAGATCTTCTTCGTAGCAATTGCGTTTTTCTTCGTAGAAAACACCGAAGGGGCGCGGTAAATGGCCTTCGTTTTTCGGATCATCGAAGAAACGAACGAGAAGTGTAGCTTTGCCGAGATCATTTTCATCGTGTATCCAGAGATCATCAGCACTGTAGTCGCTGAGGTTGACTACGCGGGGCGTAAAACCATCGAGGCGGATACCCTTGTCTGCATTATCGCCGAAAATGAGCGGCTTGCCTTGTTCAATAAAAATTGTTTCGTTTTTCTTCGATGCTTTTTCGGTGAATACCTCAAAAGCGCCGTCGTTAAACACATTGCAGTTCTGATAAATTTCCAGCAGCGATGTGCCTTTGTGTGCATTGGCACGCATCAGCAAAGTACGCAGGTGCACAGGATCGCGATCCATTGAACGCGCAATGAATGTGCCTGAAGCGCCGAGACACAAGGCCAGCGGATTAAACGGATAATCAATCGAACCCATTGGTGTTGACTTCGTCACTTGCCCGATGGGTGATGTGGGCGAATACTGACCTTTGGTGAGTCCGTAAATTTCGTTGTTGAACAACAGAATATTTACATCCAGGTTTCGGCGCAGCAAATGAATGAGGTGATTACCGCCGATAGACAGCGAATCGCCATCTCCGGTAATGATCCACACACTAAGTTCGGGGCGTGTGGCTTTCAGGCCGCTGGCAATAGCTGTAGCGCGGCCGTGAATGCTGTGCATGCCGTAGGTTTCCATGTAATACGGAAAGCGCGACGAGCATCCGATTCCGGAGATGAACACGATTTCTTCGCGTTTCAGTCCGATTTCGGGCATTACACTTTGTACCTGTTTAAGGATCGAGTAATCGCCGCAACCAGGACACCAGCGCACTTCCTGATCGGTTACAAAATCTTTTGCGCTGAGTTTCGGCGTTTCGGGTGACTGAACTGTGGTTTCCATTTTCAGAAGCGCGCCGTTCTTATCGGCGAGCGGGAACTATTCAGGTTAAATCAAATCAGTTGTTCATCAGGTTGAGCACGGCTTCGCGAATTTCGCCCGAAGTAAACGGCACACCTTTAATCTTATTCAGCGGAACTGCATCAATCAGAAACTGTTCGCGAACGAGTTTCACCAATTGTCCGTAATTAATTTCTGGCACCAGTACGCGTTCGTAATTGCGCAGCAATGCTTCAAAATTTTTCGGGAAGGGATAGATGTAACGCACATGCGCGTGAGCCACATCAATACCTTCTTCACGCAAATCGCGTAATGCAGTTTTTATTGAACCGTAAGTTGAACCCCAGCCCAGCACAAGTACTTTGCCCTTTTCGGGACCGCTGTCGAGCTTTTGATCGGGAATGTAATCGGCAATTCTTGCAATACGTTCGGCACGTATTTTCACCATGTATTCATGGTTGTCGGGATCATACGAAATATTACCGGTGTCTTTTTCTTTTTCGATGCCGCCAACACGATGCTCAAGTCCTTTTGTGCCGGGAATTGCCCAGGGGCGTACTAACTTTTCATCGCGTTTGTAGGGCAGGAATTTTTCGCCGGGCTGTAAATCGTTTTTTGCGTAGCGAACGGTAATAGCGGGCAAATCAGCCGAAACCGGGAATCTCCACGGCTCAGCACCGTTGGCGATGTAACCATCGCTAAGCAGAAAAACAGGTGTCATGTGTTCAACTGCAATGCGCGTGGCTTCATAGGCTACTTCAAAACAATCAGACGGAGTTGCCGATGCAATTACGGGCACAGGGCATTCGCCGTTGCGGCCGTAGAGCGCCTGAAACAAATCGGCCTGTTCTGTTTTTGTGGGCAAGCCGGTGCTCGGGCCTCCGCGCTGCACGTTTATTATAACCAGCGGAAGTTCGAGCATGGCAGCCAAACCAATCGCTTCGGTTTTGAGCGCAATGCCGGGGCCTGATGATGCGGTAACACCAAGATTGCCGCCAAACGATGCACCAATGGCCGATGTAATACCGGCAATTTCGTCTTCGGCCTGATAGGTTTTTACGCCAAAGTTTTTATGCTTTGAGAGCTCATGCAAAATATCAGAAGCCGGTGTAATGGGATAAGTGCCGTAAAAAAGTGTAAGTCCGCTTTTCTTAGCTGATGCAATAAGTCCGAGTGCAATACCTTGATTACCGGTAATACTGCGGTAATTGCCGGGCTTGAGCGCAGCAGGTTTTACATCGTAGCGCGTCATGGGTTGTTCAATGGTATCACCGAAATGATAACCAGCCATGAGCACTTTAGTGTTTGCTTCAACCAACTCGGGGCGTTTGCGGAACTGTTCGCGCAGGAAATCGTTGATGGATTCGAGCGGACGGTTGTACATCCAGCAAACAAAGCC
>CALRTD020000063.1:0-13341 GCA_943371015.1 Synechococcus sp. UW140
AATGCGAACATTAAAATTTATGAGCTTGGCAACAATTATTTTTGTTGCCTGCTCTTTTCAACCTAAGAAAAAAGAAATGAAAAAAGTGAAAATAATTTACGTTTATGATGCTATTTGTGGCTGGTGCTTTGGTTTCAGCCCTACAATGGCAAAACTTCAAACTCATTACCAAGACAAAGTTGATTTTGAAGTGGTTAGTGGTGGTCTAAAATTGGGTAAAGGTGCAGGACCAATTGATGTAGTAGCTCCTTACATAAAGACTTCATACCAAGATGTTGAAAGAACTTGTGGTGTTAAATTTGGCGATGCCTTCGTAAATGGAACCCTAAAAAAAGGAACAATGGTTTTAAATTCATTGCCTCCTGCAATAGCACTTTGTATCATGAAAGAAAAGTATCCCGACAAGTCACTTGAATTTGCTGGACTACTTCATAAAATGTATTACGTTGATGGAGTAGAACCTGAAAACTATGAAGCATATGGCACTTATGCTTCAACTCTTGGGTACGACAAAGCAGAGTTTAATCAGAAAATGAAAGACAGCATCTACATCAAAAAAGCATACAAAGACTTTGAGTATGCTCAACAACTTGGTGCGAACAGTTTTCCGACAGTTTTGCTCGAAAAAGATGGCAAAATAGAAACCATTATTAATGGTTTTGCGACATTTGACAGAGCAAAAAAACTCATTGACAGTAAATTATAACGACAAAAGGGCAGCAGCTAACAGCGGTTTTGCGTCAGGCGGGGTTCAGTGCTTCGTCTGACGCTTTTTGCTATATTTGAACTGTGGTTCTACGTATCAAGTTTAGTGATTAAAAGCCCGCCCGAACGCAAAGCCGCAAACCGTTAGCGGTAATGGTAGGACGACCCTCACGAACTAGGGAGAAAGTAATAACAAGTATTATTTAAGGGCAGACAAAGTAACCTTGACAATATCATCAAAAATTTTCTTTTCTGTACCGGACTTTGACGCAACACGAAGACCTGAAATCGTATTAAAAATAAACCGTGCCAACGACCTTGCTGAATGACTTGTGGAAAATTGCCCAATATCTTGCCCTTTTTTAATTAAGCGAAACAAAGCTTCTTCAATGTCTTTCATATTGTCGTTTACAATTTCTGCAATTTCTGAGTTATGCGGTGCAAGTTCAATTGACGAGTTTACCATAAAACAACCTTTTGAGCACTTCTCTTGCAACGATTCAGTGACTACATATTGAAAAATATCCTTTAATGTTTTTTCATAGTCATTGGATTTTTCAATCATCTCTATCATAGCACCAGCAAACTTTTTTCGGTATTGCAATAAGGAATTTTTGAAAAGTTGATACTTATCTCCGTAGGTATCATAGAGACTTGAACGACTTATTCCAAGCTCATCAACTAAATCCTGAGCAGAAGTGCCATTATATCCTTTTTCCCAAAACAGATTCACTGCTTTGTTTAATACAATTTCTTCATCAAATACTTTTGTTCTAGCCATAATAAAAAACCTTTGTAGAGAAAATAACTCTACAAAGGTAATAATATCGGAATGATTATTCCGATAAAGTCCAAAAAAAATTAACCTAACAATGGATTTACAATAATTCCACCGTCAATATTATACTCTGCACCTGTAATAAAAGAAGCATCATCAGAAGCTAAGAAAGTAACAAGTTTTGCTACATCTTCTGGCTGACCAAAGCGTTTTAAAGGAATTCTGTTTTGTAATGCAGTAGCAAAACCTTGTATCATTTCATCCGACAATCCTGATTTACCAAAAATACCAGTTGCAATCGGACCTGGATTAACCGAATTAATTCTTATCCCTCTGGGTGCTAATTCTGTTGAAGCCGTTCTTGTGTAAGAATTTAGAGCAGCCTTGCTCGCTGCATAAACAGCAGTATTTGGCATTCCTGTGTATGCGTTAACAGACGACAAGTTGATGATTGATGCACCCTCCGAAAGGATAGGAAGAAACTTTTCAATAGTAAATACTGCACCTTTGAAGTTAATTCCCATTTGTTCATCAAAACCATCTTCAGTAATCTGACCAATTGGTGTTGGGTAAAATACGCCTGCATTGACAAACAATACATCTACCTTCCCATATAAGGAACTAACTTTATTGACCAAATTTTCTGTGTCTTTGACACTTGAAGCATTAGAAAGTATTCCGACAGTATCACTTCCTAACTGTTTCACCGCTTCATCAATTAATGATTGATTACGACCAGTAATTACAACTTTTGCACCTTGTGCAATAAATTCTTTGGCTGTTGCAAAGCCAATACCAGCGTTGCCACCCGTGACAACCGCTACTTTGTTTTTTAATTTGCTCATTTGTATAAATTTTAAAATCACCCCTTTATTGGAATAATCGTTCCACAAAGGTGAATAAAACGGAATGAACATTCCAAATAAAAAGAAAAATATATTTACCTAACTTTGTAGAAAGTTGTAAAAGACATTAATATTCAATCATTTAAAAGACAGACGAAAAACCACTACCGCTAACAGCGGTTTGGCGTAATGGCGGGTGCGGTGCTTCGTATGACAGTTTTGTGGTAGGTTCAAGTGCAGTTCTTCGATTGAACTTTTGTGCTAAAAATCCGCCACTATGCCAAGCCGCAAAACGTTAAGCATCAGTCAAAAACCAACACTTACAGACAAAACCAATAAATTTAACACATCAAGAGAAACATAATAGATAATATACAGAGGCAACAGATTATTGAAATCGCAAAGACTTTTTACAGAAATGAAATTGTTTAACGCCACATTAACAGAACCTGCAAAAGAGCTGGTAAATTATCAGAATACAACTTCCCCACTTTTCTATTCAACTATTTAGCAAACTTCTTTACAGGAAATGATGCTGCAGAAAGTAGTGCAGGGCCTTGGTGCTTTCGAGATTTTAAGTTCTTCGATTAATACAGCCTGCAGTGAACAATTTAATGTGGTTTTTTGTATAACCAATAGCATAAATCAACCCAGTTAATGCATAACTTGGTGCATATATATCAACGTTGAATGCTCGAAAAGTATAAACCATCCAGCCTCCGGGGCAATTTTGAACGGAACAAATATTTTGAAGGGTGGTTTCAAAAGGTATATTCCAAACAGCACAATGCATCATTTATTTTTATCTACGGATATGCGACTCACAATTCAAAAGATAAGTTCGGTTTTCTGCAAGTACTCATTCCAAATCAACCACCCGAGATCGTTTATTTTTCCAAAGATGAGGTTTCCTGCGATATTGAACACCACACTTTCGGTTTAGGGAATAACCTGTTGACAGCGGAGTTGATCCGCATAAACACGGATGAGTTTAGGATCGATCTGAATATAATGACTAAGCACCCAATCCAAACGTTTAAAAATTCGATGGGATACGCTTATTACATTCCGAATCTTCCATGTTATCACTCCGTGTTGCATACAACACAACTGGTTTCAGGCGAAATACAGCACAAAGGTGTGCGCTATACTTTGGAAAATGAAATGGGCTATTTAGAGAAAAACTGGGGCACCTCTTTTCCGGAAAGTTATTTTTGGGTTCACGCGGTGGATCCCAATGATCCGGGTGTAAGTTTACTTTTCTCAAGGGCGGAGATACCATGGTTAGGGAAGACATTCATTAAACATGTCGGTCATTTGTGTTTCAATGGTCAGCAAATTGATCTGCGAGAATTAAAGAATTTCGCTGTTTCCAATTTCGTCGTTAGCCCTGAAAATCGGATCGTTCAAATCAGAAGCATTTCGCTCCAATTGGATATATCACTCGAATTCGGAAGTGAAGTCATTTTCAAAGGGCCAAAGGACGGAGAATTATCAAGAGCAATACTTCATCAAACCGATGCACGAATCGATGTTTCACTCACTTGGAAAAATCACATGCGCAGGTTTCAAATGGTGGGTAATTTTGAAAATATAGGTTCACTTTAGCTAAGTTTTCAAGAATGGGTAAATGCATCTCTTGATCCAAAATATAACGACCCAGACGCAATTTCCAACACCTAAAAATTATGGTATGACAAGTTACCACTCATGGAAGTTTCCAATGGCGACATTATTGCTGTTGGTGTAAATCCATCAGAAGTAATTATTTCTCGCATGAAGGCGACTCTATGCACGAAAAAATTCTCGGCGACAATTTGTGGATCTAACTGGACTTTTATTCCAGAGTCGGTTTCGCAAAAAGTGAGGGCCGGCAACTTGAGTTATTCTTTGACTTTGAAAAAAAAATTATGTTGATGTATGGTGACAAAGTTGACCGATACAAAGAACTATTACAAAAATAACAACTGGTAACAGCGGGCTTCCGCCATTTTTTGCGGGTTACCGCTCAAATGCATAAATTGGACTTAGCAAAAAACGGACACTACGTTCGCAAAACTTTAGCGGTAACATTATCGGAAACCACATGAAAGCATATATTCAGACAGATAAACTCGGAAATTACTACAATGTAAACGCATATGTTGCCAATGAAGGCTTTCAGACTTTAGGTTGGGAAACAGAAAAATATTTTTCAATAGAAGATATTACAGACAAAGACCTCGAAAGTTTAGTAGTTGGGGGTATTGGTAATGTCAGAAAACGTTTAGAACAATTTGGAATAGACCGCCCCTTGAATGAAATAGACTATCCAAAAGAGCTGGAAAAATATTTGGGCAGAAAAGTTTGGGTTTCGACTATTGAAGAAATATTCGAAAACGAGCAAAATTGGAATGTTTTTATAAAGCCCAAAAAGGAAACAAAAAAATTTGTTGGTAAAGTAGTTAAAAGCTATAAAGATTTCATTGGAATAGTTGACAAGGAAAACCCAACGGAAATTTGGTGTTCCGAAATTGTACATTTTAAGACAGAGTGGAGATGCTTTATACGATATGGTGAGATTTTAGACATTCGGCAGTACAAAGGCGTTTGGGATTCAAAACTTGACTTGGCCGTCATTAACAATGCAGTTAAGGATTTTAAAAATTCGCCTGCCGCCTATGCTTTGGACTTTGGCCTGGATGAAAACAACACAATGAAACTCGTAGAAGTAAATGATGGACATTCATTGGGGACATACGGTATTAATGCTGTAAATTATGCAAAGTTTTTATCTGCCAGGTGGGCAGAATTAACAAAAACAAAAGACTATGCTGATTTTTAGAAATACTATCGTTAACAGCAGTTGGGTGTCGGGCGGGGTGATGTGCAAACTTTGAGATTTGTGCTTCTATTCAAGTGTTGTGCAGATTGACAGTTTAGTGCGCCAAACCCGCCCGAACGCAAAGCGCCAAAACATTAGTACCAATACTAAAAAGACAGGCAACTAAAAAACAACCAATGAAAACAAAACTACTTATCGGACTTGTTTTACTTTGCCAACTTGCGAATGCACAAACCAGCTGGACAAAATACACTGGTAATCCGGTGCTCAGAAGAGATACGATAATCGCCAATCTCCCAAACGACTTAATTGTAATAAGCGACTGTTGGGTTATAAAAGAAGATACTACTTACAAAATGTGGTACACAGCCGGAGGAATTAATTATCCGGCGGATACGCTGCTCAGGTCAAGAATTTGCTACGCCACATCAGTTGATGGTATCAATTGGACAAAATATTCCGGAAATCCGGTTCTTGATGTTTCATATACCGGCGGCTGGGACTCACTTGGTGTAGAAACAGTATCGATACTAATTGATAGTCTTGCACCACCGACAGAAAAATATAAGATGTGGTATGCAGGACAATATTTTAATTCTTACAGATATGATATCGGATATGCCTATTCTGCTGATGGAATAAATTGGACAAAACATACAAACCCGGTTCTGCAGGTTGGTGCTTCATCAGAATGGGATAATGGATTTCTGGAAGGACCGTCCGTTATAAAAGAAGCAGGTATTTACAAAATGTGGTACTGTGGTTATGATGCCGTTGTTGACGGAAACGGAACCGATGGCCGTGCAAACTTAGGTTATGCCACATCTCCAGACGGAATAAACTGGACAAAATATGCAGGCAATCCTATTTTAACAACGGGTACAAATACATGGGATAGTATTCATGTTCAAGATCCTCATGTAATTAAGGAGGGAGGTATCTATTTTATGTGGTACGGTGGAGGTGCAAGCGATACTTATTATGATCAGCAAGTTGGATTTGCCACTTCATTTGACGGAATAAACTGGACAAAATCAAGTGCGAATCCTGTGCTTACAAGAGGTTCAGCAGGATCCTGGGACGCTATACTTTCATCCTTTCCTTCTGTTATAAATGATGGGGGAATTTACAAAATGTGGTACACGGGTCGAGATGTAGATCCAATACCCGCTTCTGTTTCATTGAACTACTACTGGGAACTTGGATATGCAATTGCTCCAATTACGAGCATTGTATATATTGGAAATAATAATGCAATTACAATTTTCCCTAATCCCTTTTCCACGGAGGCAATTTTGCAGACCGACAATCCATTGCATAACGCAACACTCACGGTTTACGATATTTTCGGGCAAACAGTAAAACAAATAAATAATATTTCTGGCCAGACCATTACTTTTAACCGAGAGGGATTAGCCAGTGGTGTTTACTTTATTGATTTGGTACAAGACAACCAAACGATTACAACAAATAGATTAATTATAACCGACTAGTTGAGAAGCACAATACACGAACACAAGTTTGGCCAAAGCAGCACTTTCGCAGAAAGCAGAGCTTTTGTCCAATCTATTCGCATTTGTACTAAATTTGAACTTTAGTATTTTCTAAAATCAGCCTTGGCCAAGTCGGAAACCATTGGCAGTAAGTGTAACAGAGAACAGTAACAACAAAAGCAATGCAAGATATATTATTTGAATTTCTATCGAAATACGTTCCGCTTACAGCTGATGAGAAAAACGCAATTACCTCTCTGAACCTCTTCCACTCTGTAAAAAAGGGAACAATCCTGCTCAAAGAAGGCCAGAAATCAAACGATAGCTACTTTGTGCTGAAAGGATGTATCCGGACATATTACGTTTTAGATACCGAAGAAAAAACCACTGCTTTTTACACAGAAATGGAAGCTTTGACGCCGCCTTGTGTAATCAGCAAAACGCCATCTGATTACTATATAAGTTGTATTGAAGACAGCATAATCACTGTTTCAAATTCGGATATGGAAGCGGAAGTAAACAGCAAATTTCCAAGGTTTGAAATCCTGTGCCGAAAGTTATCCGAAGAACTCTTAGCAAAACAGCAAATTAACTTTGACGAATTTAAAACCTCATCGCCCGAACAAAGGTATTTGAACTTAGTACAAAAAAGGCCAGACCTGATTCAGCGGGTTCCTCAACATCAATTAGCAAGTTATTTAGGTATCAAACCTCAATCCTTGAGCAGACTAAGAGCAAGAATTCTTGAAAAAAAGAGCTAAGCAGCATTTCTTACCTTAAGTGAACAAGTTATGGCAACTCGCCAATTTACTTTTGCGGCATCGTTAAACCTAAATAAGGAAAGAAATGCAAAAGAAAATTATCCTGTTTGCTCTAACATTAGTTTTGGCATGCAGTTCACAGGTAAATGCTCAAGATGTTACGCAAGACAGTACATTTAGAAAGTGGTTTGTTGGGAGTACCTTATTTATGTTTGGCAACCTCGACAAAACAAACAACCCCGAGTTTATTCAAGTAAATGTCGGATACAGGATTACACCCAAAGACGTTATTCACTTTAAATTCAAACGGTCAAAATATTCGTGGCCTATAGGTATTCCATTTGGTCCTGACTTTGATGCGCCGGGACTAAACTATCCCGGATATGGCCGCATACTTGCTCCTCAAATCGGATATCAGCGATTTTGGTGGAAAGGCGCTTTTACCTCACTTACTGCGATGAATGCGTTTGAACGATATTACGATCAGAGCAATAAAAAAATCGGAAGCGGCTACACGTTATATCTTGACTTCTATTTAGGTTATCAGTTCAGGTTTTTCAAAAACCGTTTCTTTTTTGAACCAGCCATTGGCGTAAGTTACTGGCCGCTGCGAACGAATGTACCAGAATCGTTTAAAGCATTAGACAGCAAATGGCCGAACTACTTTATTCAACCCGGATTTGATATTGGATATAATTTCAATATCAAAAAGAAAAACAACAGACGTTAGTTCTGCGTGATTTGATTTCATATTAAAGCTGCAACATCAGTTGGATATGAGACCAACACGAACGTAAGATCAAAATCATTATGCAGTATAGAGTCACGATTTAGAAGGAAATGATGAATCTCATTTCTTCACTTAAGTGAACGATTAATTGTATTTCGTCAATTTAGCTTTGCAGCATCGTTTAACATCAATTAAAAAGATATGCAAAAGAAATTTTTATGGATTAGTCTTGTCTTGATAATGGCAAGTTCACTTCAACTCAAAGCACAATATGACAGAGCAGACAGCACGTATAAAAAGTGGTTCGTTGGCACTTCTTTATTTGTTCTGTTAGGTAATCTTGACCAGGAAAATCCACCCAACTTTATTCAACTCAATTTAGGTTATCGGATTACGGGGAAAGATGTAATTACATTAGCTCCTAAAACCTGGAGATATGCATGGCCAAACGGCATTCACCCATTTTTAAACAGTGCTTACAAAAAGCCGGAAGAAAAATTTCCGGGTTATGTACGTGAGTTTGGAGTTACAATGTCTTACACACGATTTTTGTGGAAAGGTGTGTATGCCCAACTTGATGTTATGCCTACGTGGCAGATTTTCGTGAATAATGAGGGTAAGAAAATTGATGATGGTTTTCAGATCTTCAATTCATACCGTGTTGGGTATCACATCAAACTATTTAAGGACAGATTTTTCTTTCAACCATCAATATGTATGACACATCGTGCCTATCATACAACACTACCCGATGGATTTAAGCAGCTTGATGATAAATGGTCAAAATTTGTTTTTCCTGAACCCGGACTTAATATCGGATTTAATTTTTAGTCGGTCATTTATAAAAACAGTACAACTGATGGATACACAAAACACTTTTGAAGACATCAAAGTAAATGTAAACCTGAAGCTTGCTGCACTGTGGGCGAGTTTAATGTTTATAATTATCTATCTTGATTATTTTCACTTGTACATGCCGGGGTCACTGAATGATATGATAGCCGGGAAGGTATTTGTTTTTGATATTTCGCAAGGATTTCTGTTGGCAGCACTTACCATGGTGGCTACACCAGCTATTATGATTTACCTTTCTGTTGCCCTACCGGCTAATGTAAATCGCTGGGCGAATATCATTATTGCCGCTATTAATATTCCGCTAATACTATTCAATTTAGCAGGAGAGGCTTGGATTCACATGGTAGTTGGTGCTGTTGTACAAATCATTCTGCTTTGTCTGATTATCCGTTATGCATGGAAGTGGCCTCGCACTACAGCATAAAACAAGAACCGCTTTACTAAAAGCAAGAGCCAATAATTTAGCTGATTATTGGCTCTTACTTTTTTGTGCGCCAACAATACAATATACCTTCGGCATTAGAATTGAAAAGATCAATTCAACGCACATATAATTGATTGCTGCTTAAACTCTGCAAATATTTTCTGACTGCTGTCCAATGTAACAGCGGCATTTAAGAATGGCAAAATTCTGCCGTCACAAATCATCGTTTACCAAACCACAACCCTTTGCGAAATCCGCTCACCACCTGCAACTGCCGAAACTACATAAATTCCGGGTGCCGGAACATCGGGCCAGATAAGCTGAAAACGTCCGTTCCCGAGCGCTCTTAACTGCACATGATGAATTACCCGGCCGGCAATGTCTGCAACCTGAAACTGGTCCGGGTTTACAATTGCATCGCATTCTAAAACCATAGGCATTGTAGCTGATGCCGGATTCGGAAACACACGCAGCAAAGGCTGTGCGGCCTGTTCAGTTATTGCATTCGGAAGAATGCGCGCTATCCAAGGATCAACATCAACCACATCGGTCGAATCACCAAGCTGCGGGAATGCGTAGCCAACGGCAAACGACAAATTACCCGAAGCATCAAGCGTGGGCTCGCCAAGACTGGCAGCTGTGCCTTTGCTGATTACCATTTGATGATTGCCCCAGCTATCCCAATTGCCCGGCACACTTTGCACAGCGCGCCAAATATCATAATCAAGCGAATACCAGATTGTCCACGGGCCGTTATTGGGTTGCTGCCAAAGATGCGGATGCTCAATATGTCCGACCGATGAAGAAACACTGGTGATGAGTTGCGGCAAAGTCCAGTTAATGCCGTCATCATAACTCTGAGTAAAGTAAAAATCGCGAAAAGCGGCATTTGTATATTTTTCATACACCAGTAAAAGTGTATCACCATTTAAGCGTTCGAGATGCGGATTATCAGCCTGAAACTCGGTTGAATCGGGGTTGATAGGTGTTGGCAATCGCACCGCAGTTGCATAACCCGAAAGTGTGTCAGCTGCATTGCGAATCATCCAGATATCATTGTTCTTTGTAAACAGAAAAATATCAATCAGCGCTGCGTTTGATGCGTTAAATACAGGCATCGGCGAACCTTCTATTGCGGCAGTTGTAGGGATACCCGAAAGTTGCCACGTATCAAACAAACCTGTAGCCGTATTTTTACGACTGTACAGAATATCAAGATTGATAAATGTATCGCAGCCGAAAGCATTGGTGGTAATATCCATTCCGTACAGCGGTGCATAATTGCGGTAATAAGCACCCGTGCCGAGCACATCGCAAAGCGTGTAGTTAGGATTGCCAGCTGTTGAATTGATAAAACCAATCCACGAAAGCAAATCAGCAGGCGAATAAAGCGCATAGAGAAAATCGCCGCTGCGCGAAAGATGTATGCCGTCTTCCCAGCCGTAGCTGTGCAAAGGCTGCTGCTGCAAACCTGAATAATTAGCGGAGAAAGGCGGCTGCAGCACGGGCGATTGAGCCGCTTTGAGGCTGTCCCAGCGTTGGGGGATTGTCTGAGCATTTACATTACCTGCCAGCAGAATAAAGCAAATACATACCGTTTGGACGAGAATCTTTTTCATTGCGCCGAAAATTTACGTCATTTCACCCACACTTTGTAACTTGCGGTTTGCACACACGTTAAACAAAATGGCCTCCACCATTTTGCCCACTACTTAGCTATGACCACTCACACACGAATGCCATTGGCCTCAGCCGGATTCTTATTGCTTTCCATTTCGCTTGCATTTTCTGCATGTTCCGACAATGAAATACAGAACAATGCCGGCGATAATGTGATTTCAACTGATTCGGCCACTGCATCAAGTGCTGAGAATGTTTTCTACTACATTCCTTCGCCAATAGAAATGGCCGATCTGCTGCGTCGTGCGGGGGCCAGCTACGATAAGGAACTAGCCAACCGGGCCGACAATGTTTCACGCTACAGCTCTAGTTCGGCGCAGGCCGTTAATCTGGGGATCTACGGCGCTGATCTTTCTTACTCCGGAATTTTCGGACAGAATGCCGAGTCAATGACGTTTATGAATTGCGCCAATAAACTGGCCTCCGGACTGCATGTTTCATCGGCCTTCAATCCCGACCTGCGCAATCGCCTCGAAGCAAACATGAGCAGCCGCGATTCGGTGCTGAACATAATTACTACCGCTTACTGGGACTGTGATGCAGTACTTCAGGAAAATAATCAGCAGCACGCTTCGGCACTAATGATTGCCGGCGGCTGGATCGAAGGGCTGTACCTCGCCTGTCGGGTTGCCGAAAAAACCAACAACAACGAAATCAGAATTCGTATCGCCGAACAACGTTTTTCGCTCGACAAACTCATAGAGTTGCTGGAAAAACAAAAACACAGTGATGCACAAACCTTGGTTACTGACCTCAAAGAGCTGCAAGCCATTTATGCAAAACTTCCGCCGCCTCAAGAGGTAAAAAGCACCGAAGAAAACGGGATTACAGTAATCGGCAGCGATGATGATATCAAACCTGCAAGCCTTAATGCGCTTGAATTTAAAGCAATTACAGATAAAGTAAAAAGCATCCGCGAAAAACTGGTTTCACGCACCTGAAACCTTTAGCAGAACCGCAGCGTAGAAGCGGGTGTGGCATGATTCGTGATCATGCTGCATGAAAAACCCTTTTATGCGTCGTCTTTACATTGCTCTTCTTGCAGCCGGAATTTTGTTTGCCACAGTTGGCAATGATGCCCTTGCTCAATGCAGCAAAAACTGGTCTCGCAAGTGCGTAAATAAAGTAGCTCCGTTTACGCATAACGGACAAATGAACACCAAACAGCTTCGTGAAGGTCAAAAAACAGAAGCTGTACTTACCTTTTATTCCGGACAAGATTACCGAATTCTCGTTTGCGCCGAAGAAACACTCGAAAATGTTTCGTTCGTGGTGTTCGACGGGAAAGGAAAATTAGTGTTCGACAGTAAAACAAAAAACAATACCGATGTGTGGGATTTCAAAGTAAAAACCACCACACAGCTCAAGGTTGTTGTTGATGCCGGCAAAAATGAGAACAGCAAAGGCACTGCCACTGGCTGCGTTTCTATTTTGGTCGGTTTTAAAACTTCGTAGTGTTAAATAGGTTTGATAGTTTGCAGCACAAGAGGCTTCAGCATTTCTGCTGAAGCCTCTTGTGTTTTACACGCAGGCCAATGCAAAAACTAAGGCAGCACCTTGCAGGTGAAGCCTCAGTAATAGCAGATCAGAAAGCCTGAAATCAATGACCGTTTACTAAAACGCTGCATCAAGTAATTTTCACCTCAATACACCTGAGTCTACAGTTCAGCAGTCGATAACCAAATTTTAGCTACCAACTATTGCTATAGCAAAAAGCAAACGTCCTGCAAAAATGCATGACGTTTGCTTCAGCATAAATAAGTCAGCGTATCAGAAAGGATTTAATTTTTTATAAATCGTTGTGCTGTAGATTTTCCTGAATCATCTCTTATTTGCAAAAGATAAACACCCGGAGAAAGCTCGCTGATGCTGATTCGTGTCTCTGTAAATGTACCTCCGGTAATTTCCCGTCCGGTAATATCCAGAATACGGTAATTCATACCACTCAAAATTTCTGAGGTTTGAATATTTAGCTGATCGCTGGCCGGATTCGGATACAATGACCAGGTAGCATTTACCAATTCCTGCACTCCGTTTAAAGGATTAACATAAATCGAATCACAGAATGTTGATTGGCAGGTTGAGTCAAACATGGTTACACAAACTGTATAGTTACCGCCTGCTGTGTAGGTATGCGAAGGACTAACAGATGAACCTGTTTGGCTGTCGCCGTAACTCCATGTAAAATTATATCCGGCAGTTGATGGCATTGATGTGTTTGTAAACTGAATGGTGTTGCCAGTTGT
>CALRTD020000064.1:0-13276 GCA_943371015.1 Synechococcus sp. UW140
GACACCATGCTGGCCTGGATGCGTATCAACATTGCTCAGGCAATGGTTAACGGCAAACCGGCTACCAAACTCATTGCCGAGTATGAAACACAACTCCGCAAAACCAACCCGGCCTGGCCTAAACTGGCTCCTGCCGATACGCTGAAAATTTTCAATCTGGTTAATCCTTTCCGCCAGCTCGACCGCCGCTACAAAGGCAAGGTTGTTCCGTTTGAAGAAGTAGCCCGACTCATTTCTGAAGATCCCTCGGCAGCGCAGAACGCTGGTGATCTCGGTTATTTTACAGCGTTTTCAATGGTTTATCCGTTTGAAACAGTTGCTTACAACACCCCCGTAGGAAAAATCAGCAACCCGATCCGTACACGTTTTGGCTACCATATTGTAAAGGTTGCTGATAAACGCAAAGCTCAGGGTGAAGTGCTTGTTGCACATATTATGATCAAAGCACCCGAAGGAATGCCGGCTGCTGATTCATTGAATGCCCGCCAGAAAGCAGATGAAATTTACACCAAAGCCAAAGCAGGTGAAGATTTCGGTACACTCGTAAAGCAGTTTTCAGACGATAAAGGTTCAGCTGCCAAGAACGGCGAACTGCCTTGGTTTGGCCTTTACAAAATGCCGCCGGCCTTTGAGAAAGCTGCGTTTGCACTTCAAAACAACGGCGATATTTCTGAGCCGATCAAAACCGCCTGGGGCTGGCACATCATCAAGCGCATCGACCGCCGCGGAGTACCCGCTTACGAAAGCGTGAAAAACGAAATCAAAGGAAAAGTAAACAAAGATCAGCGCGCACTCAGCGGCCGCACAGCTTTGGTTGAACGCGTTAAAAAAGAGTACGGATTTACTCAAAACCTCGCTGCCCGCGATGAGTTTTACAAATTAGTGGACAGCACCTACTTTACCGGACAGTGGACAGCAGCTTCAAAAGCCAAAGATGCTTCCAAGCAACTGTTTACCATTGGTTCAAAAGTGTACACCCAGAAAGATTTTGCAGCATGGCTCGAAACCCGTCAGGTACGCCGTGGCGGAAAAGGTGATGTGAAAACCATTGTTGATCAGGGCTACAACCAAATGGTAGAAGAAATGTGTGTGGCTTACGAAGACAGCCAGTTGGAGAAAAAGTACCCTGATTTCCGCAACCTCATGCAGGAATACCGCGACGGTATTTTGTTGTTCGATTTGCAGGATGAAAAAGTGTGGTCGAAAGCGGTAACCGATTCTACCGGCCTGCGCAACTTCTACGAAGCCAACAAAAACAATTACCTCTGGCCCGAACGTTCTGATGCAACCGTGTATTCATGTGCTGATGAAAAAACAGCCAAAGCGGTTCGCAAAATGCTGAAGAAAGGCAAGAGCGAAAAAGAAATTCTTGAAACACTGAACAAGAATTCGCAACTGAACGTACAGGCAGAAACCAAACTTTACCAGAAAGGCGACAATGCACTTGTTGACCAGAACTGGAAAGAAGGTACTTCAGCCAATACAGTAAAAGATGGTCGCGTAATGTTTGTGGTAACCCGCAAAGTAATGCCGCCAACACCAAAATCACTGCAGGAAGCCCGCGGACTGATTACCAACGATTATCAAACCCAGCTTGAGAAAGAATGGGTGGAAAGTCTCCGCAAAAAGTATCCGGTTGTAATTAACCGTGATGTTCTTCCGCGCAAATAACACAATGCCCGAAATGGGGCCAATGCATCAGAAACTGAGCAACATCAGGCAACGCTTCAGCCGTGTACACGTCATTTCGGTGACCTGTGCGCGGCTGCTGCCGTTGTTGGTATTTCTGTTTTCGGCCTCGTGCCGCGAGCAGACCGTACAAGCCGAAGAACCTTCGGGCGAAGTAGTGGCGCGGGTATTTGATTATAAACTCTACAGTTCCGAACTCCGCGAAGTGATTCCAGCCGGCACACCCAAAGACGACAGCATCCGCATGGCCGGAAACTTTATCAATGCCTGGGTGCGTGAAATCTTGCTGGTGCACAAAGCCGAGCAAAACCTGAATGCCGAGCAGAAAAATGTAGAGAAACAACTCAAAGCCTACCGCAATTCGCTCATTATTTACGAATACGAGAAAGCACTGGTTGATCAGCAACTCGATACGGTAGTTACCGATGCCGATATTGAGAAATACTACAATGAACATCCCGGTGATTTTGCGCTCCGCGATAATATTGTGAAAGTGATTTACGTAAAAGTGAATAAGAATGCCCCTAATCTTGCGAAACTCCGCAACTGGATGCGTTCTGAAAAACCGCAGGATCGTAAAGAATTGACAAGCTACTGCAGCCAGTTTGCCACTAACTTTTATCTCGACGATGAATCGTGGCTGCTGTTTGATGATTTGCTGAAAGAAATTCCGATTTCAACCGACGATAAAGAACTGTTTCTTAAAAATAACCGTTATATTGAGGTAAACGACTCGTCGAGCATTTACCTGATCAACTTTAAAGGGTATATGACGCGCGACAGTCGTTCGCCGCTGACCTTTGAAAAAGTAAACATCAAAAACATCCTGATCAATAAACGAAAACGAGAACTCATCGACCGTATGCGCGATGATCTGTATCGTGAAGCTGTTGAGGGTGATGATATTGAGATTTATACCAAATAACCACATGAACCGAATTCTGCCCAGCCGTTTTGTGCTGTTTCTTCTGATTGTTTTTGCTTCGGCAACTGTTTATGCACAAGATGCGGGAACCCGTATCGACCGTGTTGTGGCTGTTGTGGGAAGTCAGATTGTAAAAGAATCTGAAATTGAAAATGTATTGCAGCAGTACAAACTCGAAGGCATTACTGTGACCGACAGTTTGCGGGGAGCAGTACTGGAACAGCTCCTGTTCCAGAAACTTCTGGTTGCTCAGGCAGCCCGCGACAGTATTACAGTTGGCGAAGCTGATATTCAGCAGGAGATGGATCGCCGGATGAGGTATTACCTCCAAACATTCGGATCAGTTGAAGCATTCGAAAAGTTTTACGGAAAAACAGTTGACGCATTCAAGTTCGAACTGCATGATAAGGTGCGGGATCTGCTGCTTGCACAACGCATGCAGCAGCAAATTACACAAAACGTAACCGTTTCGCCGTCTGATGTAAAAGATTACTTCAATGCTCAGCCGCAAGACAGTTTACCGCTTATCGGTTCTACGGTTGAAGTTGGACAAATTGTAATAAGTCCGGCTCCGAATCCCGAGTTAATAGAATATACCAAGCAGGAACTGGGCGGCATCCGAAAGCGCATTATCAGCGGTGAGCTTGATTTCTGCACAGCAGCAGCCTTATACTCTCAAGATCCCGGCTCGGCACAGAAATGCGGAACGTATGAAAATATCCGCCGCGGTAGTTTTGTACCCGAGTTTGAAGCATTGATGTTTACCATGAAAGAAGGTGAAATCTCGGAAGTCTTTCAGACCGATTTTGGTTATCACATCCTTCAGGTAATTTCGCGGAAAGGTGAAGAAGTTACCGTACGTCACATCCTTCGCGTTGTACCTACTTCGCCCGAAGATCTGAAATACTGCAAAGTTCGCCTCGATTCGATCATGCGTTACGTTCGCCTCGATTCACTTACGTTCTGTGAGGCTGCCGCAAAATTCTCAACTGATGATGAATCAAAATACAGTTGCGGACTCATCATCAATCCGCTTACCGGTAACTCGCGTATTGAAGTGGATATGCTTGGCCAGCTTGATCCGGATCCCAGTTTTCCGCTCACCATCAGCCAGATGAAAACAGGAGGTTACTCAGGAGCAATGCCCACCATTACCCGCCAGTCGAAAGAAGCTTTCCGGGTCCTTTGGCTGAAGTCGCGTTCCGAACCGCATCGTGCAAACCTTAAAGACGATTATCAGATGATTCAGGATATGACGCTTGCAAAAAAGCAAGATGATTTACTGAATACCTGGGTTGATAAAAAACTTACCACTACTTACATTCGCCTTTCGCCCGATTTCAAGAACTATGCGTTCCGTTACGACTGGCTGAAGTATGCACAGTAATTTATTTCACACCGCACACACATTATGATTGAATTCAAATCTGACGTAGAGGCCGTTGATTATTTCCGGGAACGTTACAACCGTCTTACTGCCGAAATCCGGAAAGTAATTGTTGGGCAGGAAGATGTAGTGCGTGATGTACTCATTTCAATATTCAGCAACGGACATTGCTTGCTGGTAGGTGTTCCGGGGCTTGCCAAAACGCTTTTGGTAAATACCATTGCGCAATCGCTTGGGTTGAGCTACAACCGCATACAGTTTACGCCTGATTTGATGCCGGGCGATATTATCGGCTCTGAAATTCTGGATGAAAACCGTCAGTTCCGGTTCATCAAAGGCCCGTTGTTTGCCAATATTATTCTTGCCGACGAGATCAACCGTACACCGCCCAAAACACAATCGGCCTTGCTCGAAGCGATGCAGGAACGTGCTGTAACAGCAGCCGGGAAGCGCTACGAACTCGATCAGCCGTTTTTTGTACTGGCTACACAAAACCCGATCGAGCAGGAGGGAACCTATCCGCTGCCCGAAGCACAGCTCGACCGCTTTATGTTTAACGTATGGCTCGATTATCCGAAGCTGAGCGATGAAATTGAAGTGGTCCGCCAAACTACATCCGGCCAAATACCGAAGCTCAACAAAGTACTCAGCATCGAAGAGATTTCGTACCTACAGCAGTTGGTACGTCGTGTTCCGGTGCCTGATAATGTGCTTGAATATGCAGTAAAACTTGCCGCCGGCACACGCCCGAACACCCCCAATGCCGCACCTGATGTAAACCGTTTGCTCTCGTGGGGAGCCGGTCCGCGCGCCTCGCAGTATTTGATTATCGGAGCAAAATGTCATGCCGTAGTGAGCGGAAAATACTCGCCCGATATTGAAGATGTGCGCGCCGTTGCAGCACCCATTTTGCGTCACCGCATTGTGCGTAACTACAAGGCCGAAGCCGAGGGCGTGAAGGTGGATGACATCATCAAAAATATGCTGTAAGCAACCATTTACAGATTGCTTACTGTCTTGCCTGAAAGTTCGGCCTCAAGCCATGGAATTAAGTTAAAGCTGTTTATCACATATACAGCTTGTTCATTCCAATTCCCTTTCAGTAATTTTTCGTGAAATGCTTTCATAATGGAATGCTTTTGACGAACTGTTTCGGCAGCGGTCATTGCATGTATCCATGCTGCAAATTCGGCAGTCAATTCCTCTGCAATTTCAGCTTCATACAATTGTTCCAACACTTGCTTGCTGAGTTTTGAAAACGCGGCTTTATCAAGTCGCTTCATTGCAGCCAGCAATAAAATCCATCCTGCCGAAAACGCAAGATCCTCGCGGTGTCCGGCCCCTTTTATAAAAACATCATTTGACCAGCGGAACGCATTTTTGTAATCGCCAATGCAGAGATAAGCCTGGGCAAAATTATACCAGAACACAACTTCTTCGGCAAACTGAAGTTGTGAGCGGTAATGTTTCAAACCGCTTACAATAGCAGGAATCAGTTGTATTGCTTTCGTATAATTACCGCTGATGCAATTGATATTAAACTCAGTTGTGTACGTATAAATAAATGTGTGTCCGGCATACGAATGCAGCTGTTCCGGATAATCGTTCATCAGTTGCCGCATTTGTTGTATTGTTTGCCGGGCAGCATCCGTAAACTGATTGATTTCCTGCACCACCAGAACTGTACTCAGTGCCCGAAGATATTCATGAGGTGCAGCTGCTATATGAGCCGGATTTGCTTCAATTAATTCGGCACAGCGAAGTGCATGTTGGTATGCCTGTTCAAGATTTTTTTGAATGAAGTGATAGGTCGTTTGACTTTTTTCAAAATAGAATCTGGCTCTGAAAGATTCTGGTGGCGAGGCTTTCAGCATTTTTTTGTGTTTAGCTGAAAAAGCAATTTTATCAGGTATGTTGTGCGCCAGAATATGAATCCGGTGCATTTCTTTAGCTAACCATTTCGCATTAACCGTCTCCGAAATCCGCGTAATACATTTCAATTCTGCTTCTACTTGTCCGGCATCTTCATTCACAATATTGGATTCAAAATGCACATCATCTTTTGTTCCGCAAATTTCGAGCAGCAAAAGCGGATCATTCATCTCATTGGCTAACAGCATTGCTTTTTCGAGTAATGCTATTGACTGGATGTAGAAGCGCTTTTTGCGCAGTGTTTCTGCATCCTGCAAATAATTTTTAACGAGAGAATATTTCGTTTCTTTTTCCGGATATGAACGAAGTGCACGAAGAATAAGCCGGTTCAGAAATTGTTTTTGTTGTGCGAATCCGGATACATAGTTCTCTGATTTTCGAAGTGCATTTTCATCATAAACTTTTTGCTTTTGAATGGCGGCAAATAAACGTGCACTGTTTTTTGCACCACCCGGAAGCTGCGAGAAAAACGATTCGATATGCTTTTCTTCAGCAGAATTAAGGGAATGAATTAACTGAAAAAGATGATCAGAACTTGTTTTTCCCATCTTATTTATGATTTTATAAACTAATGAAAATCAATTTATTGGTAAGAAATTTTTAAAAATCGGATTTGATTTAAACCCGAAGTTAGAAATTTTGAGCATTAGCATTACTTATTTTTGACAGACAAATAAAAGAAGACTGAAACTGCTGGTGTATTTCGTTTCTTAAGGCTGTACAGATCATGAAATTCAGATTTGCTTTTATCGGGTTCCTTGTTTCAATTGTGTTTCTGCAAAATGCTGCAGCGCAGGCGGGCATGTGGACATGGAAAAAAGGCAGCAGTGCCATGAACAGCAACGGCAGCTATGGTGTTCAGGGAATTGGTTCACCGTTCAATGAACCTCCGGCGCGGTACGAAGCTGCACAATGGACTGATGTAAACGGAAATTTTTGGATGTATGGCGGTGGCTTCGGAATGCAGCGTTACAGCGACCTCTGGAAGTATGATCCCGCGCTGAACGAATGGACCTGGATGCACGGCAGCAATGTCTCCAATTCGGCACCTGTATATGGTACACAAGGCATTCCGGCTCCGGCCAATACTCCCGGCGGTGTTGGTTTCGGGGCTTGCACATGGACAGATCCTGCAGGAAATTTATGGCTGTACGGCGGAGATAATGGTACAACTGCTCCGTACAGTGATTTGTGGAAGTATGATCCCTCAATCAATATGTGGACTTGGGTCAAAGGTCCGGGAACGCCCGGAGCTTTGCCGGTTTACGGCACACAGCTCACCGCCGCGGTTGTCAATACGCCCGGAGCATTGGAAGAAACAGCCTGCACCTGGGTCGATCAAACCGGAAGACTCTGGCTGTTTGGCGGAACTCCCTCCGGAATTGGTGTTGCTTATGATGCGCTCTGGATGTATGACCCGGCAGTAAATATGTGGACGTGTATGAAAGGTTCATCGGCGGCAAATGCTTCGCCGGTTTACGGAACATTGAATGTTGCCGCAGCCGCAAACACACCCGGAGCAAGATGGTGCTATACAAGCTGGACCGACAATGCCGGAAACCTTTGGCTGTTTGGCGGGATCACGGCGCTGAGTCCCTTGTTCATGGATTTTTATAATGATTTGTGGATGTACAGCATTGCCACAAATATGTGGACGTGGAAAGGAGGTTCGCAGTTAACCAATCAGCCCGGTGTTTATGGGACGAAGTGTATTCCGGCAGCGGGCAATATTCCCGGAGGCCGAGGAGAAACACGTGCCTGCTGGACGGATAGCTGCGGTAATTTCTGGCTTTTTGGAGGACGCGATCAGAACATAAATCTGTTTAATGATTTATGGAGATATGAACCTGCAACGGGACTGTGGACATGGATGAGCGGAGCAAACACACCCAATCAGGCCGGTGTTTACGGAACGCAAAATCTGGCAGCTCCGGCCAATGTTCCGGGTGGCAGAGCCGGAAATGTAAGCTGGGCAAATAACAATGGGCTCTGGCTGTTTGGCGGCGAAGCTCCTGCCGGGCAATACAATGATTTATGGCTCTACACACCTGATACCATTTCGGTGCAAATTTCAGCAACACCGCTGAGTGGTTGTGCACCGCTCCTCGTAGGATTTACTCCTGCGGTTCAGGGGTGCGGCTCACTCCGCAATTTGCTTTGGACATTTGGCGACCCGGCATCAGGAAGTGCAGACACTTCGTTGCTTTTGCAGCCGTCACATCTTTACACCAGCCCCGGAACATACACTGCAACTTTCATTGCTGCCGATTGTCAGGGCCGGACGGATACAGCTGTGGTGCAGATAACTGTGCAAGCCGGTATCACCCTGCAAACAACCGTAAACGCATCGATGTGCGTTGCTTCGGGAAGTGCAACGGTTGCGGCCAGCGGCGGTTCCGGAGTGTATGTTTATGCGTGGCAACCCGCTGTTTCTGCAACGCAAACAGCAACGGGTTTAAGTCCCGGCACATATACGGTTACAGTTTCAGATGCTTCGGGTTGCACAAGCAGCGATACTGCGGTTATACAACTGGCCGATTCGCTGCAAATCAGTTTGGGAAGCGATACGGTTATTTGCTTTGAAAATCAATTGCAAATTTCCGCAACAGGAAGCGCCGCAAATTATCTCTGGTCAACCGGACAAACAACTTCGGGCATAACTGTTACGCAAAGCGGTATCTACAGTGTTTCTGCAACAACAGGCATCTGTACAGATACCGATTCGATGTTGGTGCGATTTATTCCGCAACCGGTTTCGGGAAGTGTTCCCTCGCTTTGCGAAACCGGCATAGCTGAAATTACAGTTAGTGCATCTTCCGGCTCTGCATACCTCTGGTCAACCGGCGATACTGTTTCAACACTCTCTGCTAATGCGCCCGGAGAATACACTGTACTTGTATCCAATCAAGGTTGTTTATTTGCTGATACATTTCTGATTCCTGATTTTACGGGAAGCTCGGCGCTTTATTTTCCGAACAGCTTTACGCCCAATAACGATGGGTTAAACGAGACATTTAAAGGTTACGGAGAAGGTGTTTTGGATTATGATCTCCAGATTTTCAATCGCTGGGGCGAACGAATTTTCCATACAGCTAGCTTCAGTACCGAATGGGATGGAAAACAAAACGGTCAATTGGTTCAGGAAGATGTTTACGTGTGGGTGGCAACCTATCGGCTGAATTGTGATGATAGCCGGGAAATTACCCGCCGCGGTCACGTCACAGTTATCCGGTAGAACAAAAGTGATTAATCGTTCAGCGCTCGTTTTTCAGCTATCTTTGAGCCCGCTGCTGCTTAGTAAGTAATTTGCAGCAGCGTAACATAGTATTGCATAGCTCTCATGCACATCAGCGACGATCTGCTTAATTGGGTAATCATCCCGCTTCTCATTTTTATTTCGCGTCTCGGCGATGTTACCCTGGCCACATTGCGGAATATTTTTATTTCCAAAGGATTTCGGAAAATAGTCCCGTTTATTGGCTTCTTTGAGGTGCTGATCTGGCTCATTGCTATGAAACAGGTAATGAGTCACGTTGACAATGTGCTGTCGTATGTTGCATGGGCTGGCGGTTTTTCGGCAGGCACGTATGTAGGAATGCGGATTGAAGAGCGGCTTGCTTTGGGAACGCAGGTAATCCGGATTATCACCAACCAGCTTAGCCCCGAACTGATAGCCGCGCTTCGCCAGGCCAATCACGGAATTACTGTTGTGGATGCTGAAGGCTCAAAAGGCCCGGTGAAAATGATTTTTACGGTTGTAAAGCGCACCAGTGTGCCTGATGTCATTGCCATTTTGGAACAACATCAGCCCAATGCTTTTTTCTCGGTCGAAGATGTGCGTAATGCGCACCACGGCGTTTTCCGCAACAGCCAGCGAAAACTCAACCTTGTAAGATCTATTTTCCCCGACCGAAAAGGAAAATGAACGATTTGTTTGTTTAGCATATAACAGGAACTCAGGCAAACAGCAGCGTAAGAAGGAAATTATGGAACCGATAGTACCTTACCGCGAGTCGAACGATTCGAAAAAAACACAGGTCAGCAAAATGTTCGACAATGTATCGTCGAACTATGATCAGCTGAACCGTGTAATTACATTTGGAATGGATGTGAAGTGGCGTGAAAATGTGCTGAACATTGTAGCCAGCCGGAAGCCTGAAACTCTTCTGGACATTGCCACCGGCACCGGTGATATGGTCATTTTGTTTTCGGGTGCCAACGTGAAAAAAATTGTTGGCATTGATATTTCGGATGGCATGCTTTCGATTGCCCGCGAAAAAGTGAAAGCCCAAAAACTATCGGATATCATTGAACTCAAAATTGCGGATGCCGAAAGTTTACCTTTTGAAACCAACAGCTTTGATGCCGTTACCGTTTCTTATGGCATTCGTAATTTCGAGCATCTTGAAATAGGTTTGGCTGAAATTTTACGCGTTCTCAAACCCGGCGGAATTTTTGTGATTTTAGAAACATCTGTTCCCGAAAAATTTCCGTTCCGGCAAGGTTATTTTATTCATACAAAAGTTTTTCTTCCGCTCATTGGCCGTTTATTTTCAAAAGATAAACGAGCGTATTCGTATTTATCTTCATCGGCAATTAATTTTCCTTACGGCGCAAAACTGAAAGCAATTCTTGAAGGTGTAGGTTATACGCAAGTGGAAGTATTGCCGCAGTCGAAAGGAATTTCTACTATTTATAAAGCATTTAAGGCGTAATTTATTCATTAGAATAAAAGCAACCTTTTCGTTTGGCATCGTCAAAGAATTAAGCAGTAGTCAATTTAATCCTTTATAGTATGCGTTTCCTATTTCTTGTTCTTTTGATCGCAGTACCTGACCTTGTTTTTGCTCAGCACAAGAAATCTTCGGTACATTTTTTTGTCAATGAAGCACACAGCGGGCTTCATGCAGGGGTTGATTTTCGTTATTCACTTTCGTCAAAATTTACCTTTTACGGCGGCATTCATTATCTCGGCAACCGTGTTATATCGGATAATCAATTTTATAGCTATAAACACCGGTTTTATGCACGCTCCGCAGCAGAGCATCTTGGTGTTAGAGTGGGAGGAGAGCGGCAGTTTGAACTGAAGAAAAGTTGTATAAAGCCATTCGTTTTTGTGCAGGTGCAGCAAACGCGAGCTTCAATCAGGAGAAATTCCCTGCTTGTTCGGTCTGATACAGTTAATTTCCCTTCACAAACAGTAGTTTATTATGCGTATGAGGAATACAGTTATATGCAAAAACCGGTGCTTTCGCTCGAAAGTACGTTTGGGGCCGGTTTGGTTGCAGATTTTTCGGAACGTATTGCGTTGAGACTTTCTGGCGGACTTTCAGTACCGATTCTTATTGATCCCACTATGAATCGATACAGCTGGGATGGCTTAAACAGCCTTGCCGAAGCCGGTTTGATCTGGAGATTCGGAAAAACGGTTGAGTAGATCACTCGCATAACCGTACCTTTGCGGCATGTACGAATCAGATGAACTGCCCGAGGGCGATATTGAAGCCGGCGGCGAACAGGAAATGTATGAACATCACCGCTTCCGGGTTGATCCGGGGCAGGAGATGCTGCGTATCGACAAGTACCTGATGCACAAACTGTCATCTGTTTCGCGTACAAAAATTCAGGCGGCTGCTGATGCAGGAAATATACTTGTCAACGACAAAGCGATAAAGCCCAGCTACAGGGTAAAACCGCTCGACAGTATTTCAATTCTTCTGCCGCATCCGCCGAAAGTATTTGAACTGCTTGCAGAAAATATTCCGCTCACTATTGTTTACGAAGATGATACGCTGATGATCATCAACAAGCCTCCGGGACTTGTAGTTCATCCCGGCTACGGAAATTATACAGGCACACTTGTAAACGGTTTGCTTTGGTATTTTGAGCATCTGCCTGCCAGTTCGCATGAACAGCGTCCGGGGCTGGTGCATCGCTTGGATAAAGATACGTCGGGCATCATGGT
The DNA here is from genome assembly GCA_943371015.1 of Synechococcus sp. UW140. Taxonomy (GTDB): domain Bacteria; phylum Bacteroidota; class Bacteroidia; order Palsa-965; family Palsa-965. The sequence goes on from CALRTD020000064.1 coordinate 11,899, forward strand.
GATTGCGAAAACCGAATATTCGCTGGCGCATCTTGCACGGCAGTTTTTTGACCGCACCAACGACCGCCGTTACCTGGCCTTAGTTTGGGGCGATTTCGAGGAGAATGAAGGAACAGTTGACGCCTTCATTGGCCGCGGCCGGAGAGATCGTAAAGTGATGGAAATTTATACCGACCAGAGCGAAGGCAAGCATGCCGTTACGCACTGGAAAGTAATTGAGCGTTTCGGTTATGTAACGCTGGTCGAGTGCAAACTGGAAACCGGCCGCACACACCAGATCCGTGCACACATGAAACACATCGGGCATCCGTTGTTTAATGATGCAACGTATGGCGGCGCGCACATTGTAAAAGGCACAAGTTTCAGTAAATACAAGCAATTTATCGATAACTGCTTTGCGCTCTGCCCGCGTCAGGCGCTGCATGCGCGTTCGCTCGGAATTCAGCATCCGGATACTAAAGAGTGGATGCAGTTTGATTCTGAATTGCCCGATGATATGAAAGCCGTGCTTGAAAAATGGCGCACGTACTCATCGGCACGGAAGTTTGAGGAAGATGTGCAGCCCGAAGAATTAGCGTGAGAGTAATTCCCAAACTTCCTCATCAAACATCGTCAGCGAAGGCAGCACCAAATCGGCTGCCGCAAAACGGGGTTGTGCTGCATGTTCGGGAGCCGGAACAGCCAGGCATTTCATTCGTGCGGCTTTAGCGGCAATTACTCCGTTGAACGAGTCTTCAATAACAAGCAGCTCGGTTGGATCAATACCAAGATGCCGGGCCGCTGTAATAAATACCGCAGGATGCGGCTTTCCGAAATCTTCGGCTTCTGCTGAGCATACAACATGAAAGTAGTTGTAGATGCCGTAATGCTGCATCAACCCGCGAATCAATCTTAGCGGCGAGGAAGAAGCCAGTGCTACAGGCATCTTTTTTTTCTGTAATTGCTCAAGCAGGTTCACTACACCCGGCATGAGTTGGGCATTCGTGGTAACTAGTCGTTGCACTTCATCAACAATAGCCACTTTCACCGCATCATCGCTCCTACCGGTCCAGGGATGTTTAATCCGCCAGCGGGCAATTACTTCCTCAATGCGGTTGCCCATCATTTCTTCAAAATCGTTTGCCGAAGGTGCTTGACTCAGTGCACCGAACACATTTGTTTCCGCTGCACGCCACCAGGGCTCCGAATCAACCAGCAGCCCGTCCATGTCAAATATTACGCCTGAAATCATACAGCATAAAGGTAAACCAGAAAGTGATGGACTGAAAACTGAAAAGATGTCCTGATTGGATCTTAGTAAGTATATGAGCAACCAAAACCTAAGTCTATGCGGGCGCCCGAGCGGGAATCAGGAGTTTATATGAGTAAGTAAGGATTC
>CALRTD020000065.1:0-13093 GCA_943371015.1 Synechococcus sp. UW140
TTCACTTTTTTGAACTACATGTTGATGAAGTTCATAAACTCATCATATCTGTGCTTGAGGTCTTCGGTAAACTCACTTTGGTGATGCGTTGCCAGCACCGTGTAATTGTAGCGGGCAAAGGTTTGCAAAATGCGTGTCAGGTCCTCGCGGTTGATCTTGAGTGTAACCTGAATTTTAGAAGGCTCTGAAGTGGGCGAAAGGTAAACACTCAGAATTTTAGCATCGTTGCCTTCTACAATCTGCGCAATTTGCGAGAGCGAGTAATCAACGCTGTTTACTTCCAGTTCCAGAATTCCGCCCGGCTCACGCACTGCTGCCAGCGAAGCCATTCGTTCGGCCAAACGCTGTATGCTTATTGTTCCTGAGTAATGACCGTTTGCATCTGTTACTGCAATCACATCAAGATTCAGTTCGGCCATTAATTTCAGCGCATCATATACGTGCTGTGTGCCTTGCAAAACCGGCCGAACCAGCGAAAGCCGCTGTGAACCAATAGGCGCATCCGGGTCGTTGAAATCAAGAAGAATGGTATCGGAAATAATGCCTACGAATTCGGTGCCGTTTACAACAGCCAGATTTGATACCCGGAACTCGTCCATCCAGCGCAAAGCTTTTTCAGCCGTATCGTCAATCCGAAGCGGCGGAATATCGTCGGTAATGAGGTCGTTTGCTGTCATTTTCTGTTGCGCTGTGCACCCGGTTACCCGGATACGGGTCTCACAAATGTAAACTTTCTTTTCGGCCGTAAACCTATTCGGCAAATCGGTTTGTTATTAATTGCAAAAACCAGACCGGGTTTGGCTTTGCCATTTAATTCTATAACGCTTGAAGTGGCAAAAAGTTAAATAGTGGGCGGCAAGTGGTATTGTTTTGTTCGCAAAAGGGAGTTTTGAATTAACAATCAGTAATGGTTGATAAACTGAGCTTACATCATTTACGCATCATAGGACATTTCGGTTCACCGAATATCATCCTCTTTTCGGAAAAACAAATTTCCCCAGGGCGTATTTTCAAATACATAATAAAACCGATTGTGAGAACGATATAATATTGGTTGTCTCCCTAATATCATAATTGAATCGGGAACAATACGTCCCACAAACCCTGATTCAGCTGAAATCCCAACTGAAAATCGTCCAAATTCCCAAAGCTGAGGATGCGATCCTGTTTTCCAATTTATAGATCCATTAATTATGCGTTGCCCTGCACTGTCGCCTTCAAACTGGATATTCACTTTATAAAAATGTGAATCCAATTCAAATCTTATATGTTCATATTGCCATCGAGCCTGCTTTCCGGGATAAAATGTTGTATCAATTCTGTAATTCCCGTATATATCCCCCTTGCTAATATTCATTGGCTGATAGTACTTATTAAAAAGCCATATCCCGGATAAAATCAATACAGGAATCATTACTATACCAGCTGTAACTAACATCGGTTTAAACGTTTTTCTTCTGATCGAAAAAAATAATGCAATCAGTAATGATACTGCCGCAAGGAGCACTAGAAACGGGAAGAGTAAATTAAATCCAAACCCCATACTCAACCATTATTCTTCTCAATCCAAGCTAAAGCCAATCGAATTTTATTGTACGGAACATCCCCCCCGGTTTCTTCAAACACAGGCTTCAAAGCAGTAACAGTTCCTAGTTTGGCAACGGCAGATCGTACTTTTGCAATTTCGCCATCCGTCACAAAATCACGGATATTTATCGGTTCTCCGTTCAAATACAGTTGTGCAATGTGCGACCAGATTGTGGTTGGATTCAGTTGCCGGCGCAATGCAATTTCTTCAATATTCAAGCCCTGTTTATAGAGTTCGTATGTTTCACGGTAGCTATCGCCGCGGTTTTTCTTTTTCGGAACGGGTGTATTTTTTTCTTCACTGGTGCCGCCTGTAAAACTGCGGATTGCTTCCATAAATACGACCCCGTACAATTCAAATTTATGTCGGCCAACTCCCGAAACGGCAAGCATATCTTCTTCGGTTTGCGGAAGTTCGGCAGCCATTTCGCGCAGGGTTTTATCGCTGAACACAATGTAGGGCGGCACACCTTCTTCGTTGGCAATCTGAATACGCAAACGCCGCAACTGCTGAAAGAGTTCTTCTTCGGGCGTTTGCTGAGTTTCTGTTGCCGGCATTGTACTTCCGCGTTTGCGGGCTTCTTTCTTCTGCTTTTTCTCCTCGCGGGTTTCGTGAACAGGTGCGGTAAGCTGAACAGCCCGCAAACCTTTTAATACATCGCGGCCGGCATCCGAAATTTTCAGCGCCAGTGCTTCATCGTAAGCAATATCAAACAGGCCGTGGTGAATCAGCTGAAGAATATATTGCTGCCAGTCGGCAAACGAAACATCGCGGCCGACTCCCCAGGTTTTAATCTGGTGGTAATTCCGCTCCAGCACTTCTGCCCGCGACGAGCCGCGAAGCACATCTACAAGCATATTAATACCGACTTCCTCGTTCATGCGCACAACTGCCGAAAGCGCTTTCTGCGCAAGCACGGTGCCGTCGAAAAATGCCGGCGGATTTTTGCATACATCGCAGTTGCCGCAGTCGTGGTCGGATGTTTCGCCGAAGCACGCGAGTAAGATGCGGCGGCGACAAATATTGGCTTCGGCTACCTGCTGCATGCGCTGCAATTTGGCGGTATTCAGTTCGGGCTGTCCGCTTTCGGCGGCCAACTTCGAGTGCAGCACCAAATCGCCAACGCTGTGATACAGCACAGTATCTGCCGGAGCTCCGTCGCGCCCTGCCCTGCCGATTTCCTGATAGTAGCTTTCCGGATTTTTCGGCATGTTGTAATGAATCACCCAGCGCACATTCGATTTATCGATGCCCATACCGAAAGCCACCGTAGCGCATACCACCTGAATGCGGTCGTGAATAAAATCGAGCTGCGTGCGTTCGCGGGTCGAGTAATTCAGCCCGGCATGGTAGCAGGCGGCTTTGATTCCCGCTGCTTTCAGCGTTTCGGAAAGTTCTTCTGTAAGCCGGCGACTCATGCAGTAAATGATTCCGGCCTGACCAGCGTGTGCAATAATGAAGTCGGTGATTTCATCTTCGCGCTGGCGTTTGTTCAGGCCGTGCCGCACGGTAAGACTCAGGTTGGGCCGGTCGAACGAGGCAATGAATACACGCGGATCGTTGAGCTCGAGCTGGCGGATAATATCGCGGCGCGTTACTTTGTCGGCTGTGGCGGTGAGTGCCATTACCGGAACATTGGGCAGTATGGTGCGAAGCTGATGCAGCTGCGTGTATTCGGGTCTGAAATCATGTCCCCAGGCCGAAATGCAGTGCGCCTCGTCGATGGCAATAAAGCTGATGCGGAATTGATCTTTCAGCCAGGCCAGATCAGTGAGCAGACGTTCGGGCGAGAGGTACAGGAGCTTTACTTCACCGGTTCGGCAGCGCATCACCAGATCCTGCTGTTCGCCTTGTGAAACGGTGCTGTTGAGTGCCCCCGCTCCGATGCCCGCCGCACGCAGTGCATCTACCTGATCTTTCATGAGCGCCAGCAGCGGCGAAACGACAATGCAAACGCCGTCTTTCAGCACCGCCGGTACCTGAAAGCATATTGATTTCCCGCCGCCGGTTGGCATCAGCACAACGGTATCACGGTTTTCGCAAATTGATGTTATTATTTCTTCCTGAAGCGGACGAAACTGTTCGTAACCAAAATAATCTTTAAGCACAATTCTCGCCTGTTCGCCCGGCGAGAGTGTTGAAGGTACAGCAGAAGTTTTAGCAAATAAATCCATTGGTGCTTTGTCTTAGTTTTTAGCGTAATAAAGTAGAATACATGAATGATAACTATGAATGGCCGCAAAACTAAGAGGTGTAAAGATACAGAAGACGCGGGTATTGCTTGTATTCGTTTGTAAGCAATTAAATGACTAGTTGCAACTAAAAACCGCCTCCCGAAAACATCGGAAGGCGGTTTGAAATTTTTCACTGGAAAGAATTATTCCGATTTCATCAGGCTTTTCACAGCGCGATAATTTTCGGTTTGAATGGTCAGTACATACATACCGGCCGGAGCATCAAACTGAACCGGAATTTGCTGCGCATGCTGCGAAGTTCCTGTCCAGATTACACGTCCGGTCATGTCGGTAACAAGCAATGAAACATCAGTAGCCGGCTTTCTGAGATCAAGCATAAAGCTTCCGTTGTTCGGGTTCGGGTACAAATCAATTGCTGCACCGGCAAGCTGTTCTTCAATACTCCAGGCATTTACATACCAGCAGTTTGATGTATCAGAACAATTGCCAACAGTAATAATTACTGCGTATATTCCAGAAACTATGCTATTATCAAACTGTTGTGTAGTGGCTATCGGACTAAAGTTGTTGTTGCAGTCAACCCACAAGTAAGTTGCTCCCGGAGTTGAATCATTAGCCACTACAGAGAAGCCATTGTTCAGCAATGTCACAGATGTATCAATGGTTGTGATGGTCAGATAAATCTGCGAAATACTGTCGCAACCATTTACGCGCTGAATGGTATCGTTGTATGTTCCTGAAACGGTATAAACCGCTCCGCTGGGTGCTGTGTAGGAACCTCCGCACAAATCAGCAATAACTGTTGTTACTGATGCTGAATTAACGGTAAGATTGATGGTAATAACACTGTCGCAACCAGCCATGTTCGGAATCGTATCAAGATAAGTTCCGTTGGTGGTGTAAACCATGCCGCTTGGAGAAGTATAACTGTCGCAAGCAACAGGCGCAATGGTTGATGATGTTGCAGTGTTAAAACTGAGGTTGATGGTAATGATGCTGTCGCAACCAGATGATGTTGAAAGTGTATCAATGTAAGTTCCTGAACTGGTGTACACATTACCTGCCGGCGATGTGTATGATCCGCTGCATGAGTTTACGCTGATTGTTCCGGTAGCTACAGTATTTACAGTAAGATCAATAGTGATTACACTGTCGCAACCAGCTGCATTAGTAATTGTATCTGTGTAAATGCCGGTGCTTGTGTACGTATTACCGGCGGGAGAAATGTATGAACCGCAGGCAATTTCTGTAATGGATGAAGCACTGGGCTGGTTTACAGTTAAAGTAACGGTATCCATTACAGCACAACCAAACGAATCTGTTACTGTTAACACATAGCTTGTAGTTGCTGATACAGTGGCAGTCGGGTTGGCAATTGCAGCATCAGACAAACCTGCAGCCGGCGACCAGCTGTAGGTAAGTGTTCCGGTTCCTGAACCTGCCGGTGTGCCGCCAATCACAGTACTTCCTGATACGCAGAATGTACTGGCAAGACCGGCATCAGCCGTAGCGTTAAGCGCTGTACCGTAAACAATAAACGGAAAGCCCTGAGCAGGTGTGTTTGTGCCACCATCAACAGCATTGTTCCATGTACTGCCGGTGCGCTGACGGCCATTTCCGGTAATAGCAAGCTGAACTGGTGTACGCGGAGGTGCCCACGGTCCTGAAGCCAGTGAACCAGCTGAACTCCAGTCGAACCAGTAAGTTCCGCCGGTCAGTACTACTCCGCCGGCTGTGCATACGTTGCGCATAATCGGACGGGCGGTGTTACCGGTTGTTGTTTCAGTAATGCGGTATGCACCTGACCAGGTTGTCCTGATCATACGGTTGGTAGTTGTATCACCGTACACAACATTTGCACCAATGGCGTCAGGAATGCTGTCCCAAATGCGGAAGTTCACTGATGTAAAAGTGGATGTTGTTGTAGAATTGGTCTGGTAACCGAAAAACACAACAGAGTCAATACGCCAGACACAATCGGTAATCATAAAATCATCAGCTACGCGGTTAAATGCGGTTTGCTGATTACCGAAGCCAATTGTACCCATTGCAAAAGTTGTTGTGTAAAGCACACTTTCGTTGGCTCCGTTTGCTCCGGTACCGGTACTGTTGTAGTAGGGACCGTTATCATAGAGCACCTGCGCTCCGGCATTCACCGAAAACAGCATGGCTGCAACAGACAAGCAGAATGAAATTTTTGAGTAAAGTTTTCTCATGTGGGTAGGTTTGGATTATTGCACGAAAGTACAACATCAATACCTCAAATAAGTACCTATACAACAATAATCACGGTAAATCTATTTTGATTGTTGCCTTTTCAAATCATCATTTTCAAGTTGTTCCCAATCCACAGGCTTATTCTGTTTTTCGCGTTCAGCCTCAAAATAGCAAAGTGCTGCAGCCATGTGGCGGCAAACTAAATGCGTGCGATCTTCACAAGTACAAAAAATATCAGTAAAAATATTGTCTTCATAAGTGAATGAAACGGCATGCGCATTTACTTCATCTATCCTCACTTCATAAAATCCCGGCAACACTTCCCGCGGCTCGTTAACCCAGCCACAACCAAAATAATACCACCCTCGCTCGAGTACTTCTTCATCAAGCTCGTTGCGGAAATTGTCTAATGTAAGTTGCTCGTTTTCTTCCATTGGTTCCGACAAAACAAAGTTCAGGCAGAATAGTTTTCACTGATTAGCGCCTGTTTAAAATTCGGTTTCGTGATTTGCGATAAGAGCTCTTAGTACGTTTGAATTAATACTTCTGCCGGAATGGCAAGTGCTTTACTCAGCCTGCGTATCATTTCAAGAGTTAGCTTACGTTTACGGTTCAGCACTTCACTTAAATGACTTTTGCTGCCTACCAGTTTAGCTATATCGTTCTGCTTCAAACCCAACTGCTCCATACGAAACTGAATAGCCTCAACCGGATCAGGAAGATCAATCGGGAAGCGCTGATTCTCGAAATGTTCGATAAGAATTGCGAGGACTTCCAGTTCATCACCAGCAGGAGTGCCCGGTTGGGCATCAAAAATTTGCTCAAGACGGGCAAGAGCTTGCTGGTAATCAGCTTCTGTTTTTATTGGTTTTATCATCGCTGTATATTTTTTACCTGATACTTTTTCTTTTACTGCTCCGGAACTCACTGCAATAAAACAGCCCACAGCCTCAACCGACTTTTTTTCTCCTTGTTGCATTTTCATCTTTTACTTTAAATTGTTCGTGCGTCTATCTTATCATAAGCGGCATGCGTTCCGATAAAACGTATCCAAACTAACCCGTAGTCATAGTTAATCTTTACAATTAGGCGATAGTGATTTCCTTTTATGTTAAACACCACCCTGTTGCCTTCCAAAATAGATGCCGACGGATATTCTCTTTTTAAATCAGCCGGGCTTTTCCAGTTTGCCTGTTCAGCTTCTTGATACCATGATTTCAATGATTGTTCAACAGTGGCGTGCTTCGCCCAAAATTCGCGGAGTGTCCGCTTCGCAATTACTCTCATCTCTTTTCACATTTACAAAGATAATCAAAAATTCCCAAATCGGGAACAATCTTCAAAATTATTTTCTCGTACTCTTGCTTTTACAGGGCGGCAAACGTAGTGCAATTTTTCTAGTTCAATATTCTCTCTTCATTCAATCAGCTTCACAAAAGAAAAACGACTGTATTCTTTAGAATACAGTCGCCAGTGGGTAAGTTTTTTTCAACAGTCGTTCAGGCTCTTTCAATAACCACCGCATAGCCCTGACCAACACCAATACACATAGTTACTACAGCATAGCGTTTGTTTTGCTCCTGCAGTTCCATAGCTGCCGATGTAAGAATTCGCGCGCCGCTCATACCCAGCGGGTGACCGATTGCAATGGCTCCTCCGTTCGGATTTACGCGGGCATCGTCATCGGCAATGTTCCAGGCGCGGAGGCAGGCGAGGCTTTGTGCGGCAAAAGCTTCGTTCAGTTCGATCAGGTCAACATCATTCCAGCTTATACCGGCTTTCTTCAATGCCGTGTTGGCAGCAGTTACCGGGCCAATGCCCATAATGCGCGGCTCCACACCACTTACTCCCATTGATACAATGCGGGCAAGTGGTTTCAGGTTATTTGTTTTAATCGCATCTTCTGATGCTATAAGTAAAGCGGCTGCTCCGTCGTTCAGACCCGATGCATTTCCGGCAGTTACAGTGCCGTCTTTTCTGAACGAGGGTTTCAGTGCCGAAAGTCCCTCAAGTGTTGTTTTCGGTTTAATAAATTCATCCTGCGAAAAGACCAGCGCATCGCCTTTCTTTTGCGGAATAGTTACCGGCACAATTTCTTTTGCCAATCGTCCGCGGCTCTGTGCAGCGGCTGCTTTCTGCTGCGAGTGCAATGCAAATGCATCCTGATCGGCTCGGCTTATTTGATCGCGGTCGGCAAGGTTTTCGGCTGTTTCGCCCATTGCATCAACACCAAACTGTTCTTTCATTTTGGGGTTAATGAATCGCCAGCCGAAACTTGAATCAAACAACTGTGCATCGCGGCCATACGGAGTAGATGTTTTAGACATTACCCAAGGGCCGCGGGTCATGTTTTCAACGCCGCCGGCAATAATCAGCTCGGCATCGCCGCACATGACAGCCCGGGCGGCCGCCATTGAAGCAGAAAGCCCTGAGGCACAAAGGCGGTTTACCGTTTCGCCCGGAACTTCAACCGGCAGTCCTGCCAGCAGCAAAGCCATGCGAGCTACATTGCGGTTGTCTTCGCCGGCCTGGTTGGCACAGCCCAAAAGCACATCGCCAATCTGTGCAGGATCAACTCCCGGAAACTTAGCCATAAGCTCACGCAGTACATGCGCCGCCATATCATCGGCTCGAACGGCTGCCAGTGTTCCGCCAAAATTGCCCACCGGTGTACGAACACCGCCTATTAGGTATGCTGATTTCATAAGATGCTGTTCTGAAATTGCTGCAAAGGTAATGTCTTGGGCCAGACTTCCCGATGAAAAATCAGGATCCAGCCCCAGCCTTGTTTACAAATCCTTAACACGGTGAAGATGCAGATTAAAGACGTAGCCCAGTTCTTACAGCCCCCGCCGTTGCTATAATCACCGAGCAAAAATGGCTAATTTAGATTCAATGCCGTAACTTCAAAATAATCCTGTAAAATCTTGACTTTGAAAAACAAACATTTCTTCCGATATTGTTCCTGCTCAATACACGAATCACTTTCCTACAATACACCATTGCATGAAAAATAGTATCAGAATTTTAGCCCTGCTTTTTGCCGGAACACTATCGTTGAATGCACAGCAGTCAACAATTACGGTTATAAGCAACAGCAACGGCGAAACTGTTCTCCGCATGACCGGCGGTGCTGTTTCCTTCGCAAACGTAACCACTTCAAGAGGCACAGCCGTGCTTCCGCAAATTGAAGGTGGTTCGCCCATGCTTAAGGCCGGCGCCCCGGAGCTTGAAAAACTTACAGCTTCGGTGATTATTCCTGACCGCGGACAAACCTCAATCGAAATTGTAAGCAGCACTGTAGAAGAAATGTACAATGTTGATGTGGCTCCGTCGAAAGGGAATTTCGACCGCAGCATTAATCCGGCAGCTGTACCCTATACCTACGGCGAAGCATACAACCGCAGCGCATTTTTTCCTGCCGCACAAGCTGAACTCCGTGCTCCGTATATTGCCCGTGATTTCCGCGGACAAACCGTTGTTTTTCATCCGTTCCGCTACAATCCGGTAACACGTACATTGCTTGTCTATCGTGAAATGGTAGTGAAAGTAAAAACTACAGGCGGACAAGGTATCAATGAATTTAACCGTACCGCTTTTTCGCTTTCACCTGAGTTCCGTAACATCTACGGTCGTCAGTTTGTAAACTATCCGCAGGTTACTTCTTCATTTTACACACCCGTTGGCGAGCAAGGCGAAATGCTTCTTATTGCGCCGGCTTCGTACATGGCCACACTGCAGCCCTTTATCGACTGGAAAATGCAGCGCGGCATAAAAGTTACTGCTGTTGACGTAGCGACCATTGGCAATAATGCGACCTCTATCAAGGCTTACATTGCCAACTTCTACAACAGCAATAATCTCGCATTTGTATTGCTTGCCGGTGATGCAGCACAGGTTGCCACTTCACAAACAGCTGCCGGTCCTTCTGATAACGACTACACATACATTGTCGGCAGCGATCATTATCCCGATTGCTTTATAGGTCGCTTCTCGGCTGAGAATACAACACAGCTTACCACCATGGTCAACCGTACCATCAGCTACGAACGCAACCCGGTTATTGATCCGCGTTACGCACACTGCCTCGGCATTGCTTCTGACCAAGGCCCCGGCGACGATAACGAATTGGATTACGAGCATCAGCAACTTATCGGCTCACGCCTGCTTTCTTTTACCTATTCTAATTTCCATGAGGTTTATGATGGCTCACAAGGTGGCGGCGATGCTCCCGGCAATCCAAGCCCTGCCGATGTTACAGCCGTTGTAAATGCGGGTGTAGGTATTATCAACTACACAGGTCACGGTTCGGCATCTTCATTTTCTACCAGCGGTTTTTCAAGCACACAGGTTGACCAGCTTACCAACACACAAGTTTGGCCGTTTATCTTCTCTGTAGCCTGTGTGAATGGCGACTTTGTAAACAACACCTGTTTCGCCGAACACTGGATCCGTGCCAAACACCCAACCACCGATGCCCCTACAGGCGCTGTTGCGGTGATCATGTCAACCATCAATCAAAGCTGGAATCCTCCAATGGAAGGCCAGGATGAGATGAACGAAATCATGATCGAAACTTTTGCAAACAACATCAAGCGCAGCTTCGGCGGCATCACCATGAACGGTTGCATGAAGATGAATGATACATACGGCGGCGGCGGCGAGGACATGACAGATACCTGGACCATTTTTGGTGATCCGTCTGTAATGGTTCGCACAAAAGATGCTGTTTCAATGACTGTATCACATGCTCCGAGTATGATTCTTGGCGCAACTTCATTTAACATTGCCTGTAACATGAATGATGCACAAGTTACGCTCTGGCAATCAGGACAAATACTCGGTACCGGCTTTGTAAGCGGCGGAAACGTTACAGTAAACTTTGCTGCGCCGGTAAGCTCAACAGCACAAGTAACTGTAACAGCTGTTGGATTCAACTGTGCGCCTTATCAGGGGCCGGTGAGTGTTATTCCGCCGGCAGGTCCTTATGTGCAAAACACACTCATTACCATTAATGATCCATCAGGCAACAATAACAACCTTGCTGATTATTCAGAAAACGTAACGCTTGATGTTACACTTCAAAACATTGGCGTTGCATCAGCAGGAAACGTTACTGCAGTACTCAGCACAACCGATGCAAACGTTACCATTACCGACAATACGGAGAACTACGGAAATATGAATGCAAGCGCTACACAACTTCAGGCGAATGCCTACGGGTTGAGCATTGCAAACAATGTGACCGATCAGCATGTAGTTCCCTTTACCCTTACGATTACCGATGCTGCTGCCAATACATGGACATCAACATTTAACGTAACGCTTCAGGCTCCGGTGCTCGGTACTGGTTCACTCAGCATCAACGATCCGCTGGGCAACAACAACAGTTCTATGGATCCGGGCGAAACATTTAACGTGCTTATTCCTACAGGAAATACCGGACACAGTAATGCTGTAAATGCAATTGGCGTACTCAGCAGCACAAGTCCGTTTATCACCATCAACAACAATAACCTTCCGCTTGGTGTGATTACTATTAACGGAACAGTAAACGCGGTGTTCAGTGTTACACTCTCTTCATCTGCATCAATTGGCGCAGCGGTTGATCTGAACTACGTTGTAACTGCTGGTGCGTACTCTGCTACAGCCAACTATCAGGAGTTTGTAAGCATTGCTACCGAAACATTTGAAACAAACTCATTCACACAATATCCGTGGACAACTGCCGGGAACCTGCCGTGGTTTACAACTACAGACAATGCACTCGATGGAATTTACTGCTCGAAATCAGGAGCAATCGGCAACAGTCAGACATCTGAAATGACAATCACTGTTACTGCTCTTGCCAACGACAGTATTTCATTCTGGTATGCAGTTTCATCAGAAAACACCTACGACTTCCTGAAATTCTACATCGACAACCAATTAGTTGCTCAGTGGTCAGGTGCTGTGAACTGGACATACACTTCTTATGCTGTTGCCGCCGGCACACACACATTCCGCTGGGTGTATGAGAAAGACTACGTGTACTCAGACGGACAAGATTGTGCGTGGATTGACAATGTTACTTTCCCGCCATCACAGTTCAATGTTGGCATATCCGAATTACCGGGAAGCAATGTACTGAACATGTTCCCGAACCCGGCTATCGATAACGTGACATTTACATGGAACGCATCACAGACCGGCAACACAGATCTCGTTATCCTTGATGCTGCCGGACGCATTGTAGCCGCACCGCTTTCGCGCAGTGTGTTTGCAGCAGGCGAACAGCGTTTTGTGTGGTCAACAGAAGGCCTTAGCGCAGGTGTATATTTCGTTCGCTTTACCGTTGACGGAGAAACAAGCGTTTCGAAACTGATTAAGAATTAAAAAATCACAGTTATAAAAAAGCCCCGCCCTTCAATTGATGAAGGGCGGGGCTTTTTTACTGCACTTTATTCACGAAAAAACAGAATCGAGGAGCGGAAATAAAACAACTTTGTTACTCTCCGTTTTACGCTCAATTTGCAGCAGCATTTCTTCCGCAGTTTGTATTCCCGGAATGTTTATCAATTCATGCTGTCCGTGCTCAATCATTGCTTTTACCAATGCTTCATTTGCTTCCGGATGAAACTGCAAACCAACTTGCTTTTCACCGATAGCAAAAGCTTGATTCAGGCAACGCGAAGAGGACGCAAGTAATGTTGCTCCTGTCGGCAAATCAAAAGTATCGCCATGCCAGTGAAAAGGTGTAAAATCTTTCGGCAACCACTTTGCGGCATCTTCGGTACACTTTACATCAAACCACCCGATTTCCTTTTGCTTGTTTGCATAAACTCGCGCACCATGTACACGTGCCAGTAATTGTGCGCCGAGACAAATGCCCAGCACCGGATGCCCGCGCTGCACATACCGCAGCAAAAAATGAAGTTCAGCGCGAAGAAACGGAATTGTATCTTCATCATTAGCACTCATCGGGCCGCCAAGCACAAGCAAATGTGTTACATCAGACGGATGCGGGAGAAGATCTCCCTTCCAGAGATGAATCATTTCCAGTGAATGCCCGCGCTCTGCTGCCCAATCGGCAATAAGTCCGGGCGATTCGAAT
>CALRTD020000066.1:0-13010 GCA_943371015.1 Synechococcus sp. UW140
CGAAAGGCAGTTTCAACGCTGAGTTTGCGTACATCAGTATGAACTACTCAGGCAGTCCGAGTTCGGCAGATGCATGGGATATGCTTGAGGCTTTGAAACCCGGCGAAAACTACACCTGGCGTGTAAACTGGCAGCGCGCGTTAGCGAATAACTTACAACTCACGCTCGGCTACGAAGGCCGGAAATCGCCCAACTCAAAAACAATTCATACCGGCAGCGCGCAGGTAAGGGCGATGTTTTGATTATTCGTGTTATTAAAGGTTATCAATCTCATTGCAAATATCATCAACGTGATCTAGTCCATATAGAAGCGTCTTTTCGTCAATATTCATCCATTGGAATAGTTGTAGAATAAGGTTGTAATTCCGGCGAATGTATGTTGTATTTTTCACTGGTACTCCGGGGATAAAGCAAATTGGTTCATGATGCGCAATCCGATTTCGGATTTCATTAATTTTTGCAAGCTCATTAAAAATATAAGAATGATTATATTGAATCGCTGGTGTGCTTAACGGCTTACTTGGGAATACACGCAATAAAATCTGACCTCCGGCATGAAATTGTGGTTGAGCAAATAGGTATCTCCAAAATCCAAAATCTAAACTTGCAATTAGTTTGTCATGTGAATAAATTACTCCTTGTTGCTGGATTGACTTAATGATAATATTTTGAGTAATTCTGCAATTATGTCTGTCGAAGCATCCTCCGGCTTGAGCACTGTCAAAAAGCCAGTTAAGCCCGTGATGAGATGTAAATACACGATTAATATTGTTTCGTAGAGCAACTTCAAAACAACTGATAATTGTAAACAACTCTTGCGAAAGTTTGAGATTCTTTCGATAGAGTGTCATCGCCTGTTTTGAACTTGTATTGCACGCTGTGAGGTATCTGATTAAACGTTTGTCCGATATAATTCTTTCAAATTCAGAGTATTTCATCTTGCAAATCAGTTACGTAAAAAAGTGTTATATTTGTAAATATTATTCCCGGCAGCCCCTGAAGCAATTCAAGCTGTCGGGTTTTGCTTTTATATAGCAGCTATTTCAACTACCCAAGCAATATTTTGTAAAAATAAATGGCTTCTTGAGCCATTACAATACTAACCGTTTGAAAACGATTAGGTATAAAAATCGCCCAACTCAAAAACAATTCATACCGGCAGCGCGCAGGTAAGGGCGATGTTTTGATGAATATCAGCGCACAATAAACGGCTGCGATTTCAGCGCGCCATTTTTGCTGCTCACATAATACACGCCGGACGCAAGGTCTGCAACGTTAACAACGGTTGAATTACCGGATCTGCGCACCGATTTCACGCATTGTCCTTTGGCATTATAAATCAAATAATATTCATTTTCTGACGGAGTATCTGATGTATTTATATATAACACATCAGTAGCCGGATTCGGATAAATTTCAATTGTTTCTGCTGAAGCTGAAGTGTTGTTAACTGCTGTGATGCCCGGAATATGAACACGGATATACGCTACAGCATTTGGCCTGAGCTGAAATGTAAATACTGAATCGTTGATTGTAATTGGAGTTGATGAAAAGTTATTACGCAACGGATAAAGATATGCGGTGGCGGCTTGTCTGGTATAGCCCGCACTAATCAACGAATCATAAACCGGAACAACATTGTTTTGTAGCGTATCTACAATAATCAATTCTCCGATGTGCTGTCCGGTAATACCGCTCAAATGAAGATCAACAGTACGTCCATTTCTGAACACAGAATCGGAATACTGGTAAAACGGAATAACCTGATTGATTGCCGTAGTTAACGGCGTGGTGGCTGGCAATTGAACCAGGCCGCGAAACACGGAGTCGAGATAGGCTTCGGAGGCAAGTCCTTCACTCAGCAGATCATTGGTGTTGAAGTTGTAGGTGAAAAGCAAATGGGCAATTGTTTCTGATGTTGGTGGCAACTGATAGGCAGCCACCAACACCTGAAGTGTGTCCCGATGTGACGAGGCCGCAGCAAGCAGGCTGGTGCTGTCTGAATACTGCACCGGAATTCGCGCGCCCTGCAGCCTGTTTAAGAGTTGTATCGACTTCCAGGCCGGTTTGTGCAGGCTGGCCCAGCTTACCACACCATAGTCTTTATGAAATTCAGTGGTTGATGAGTCGAAATCCTGCCAAGCGGCCACCGATTGTGCGCTTGCTCCGTACTGTTCTATCAGTATGGTGTAGTAAGGCATGTATCCGATACTGAATTCGGTTTCGCGCAGCAGCGATTCTATATTCCATTCCGACACAATGAGCGGCACAAGACCGTGCCCGGAGCTGATCAGTTTTTGGCGCAGAAAGTTCATTTCCTGCGGAATGGAATGCGACACCAAATCAAATTTATGCCATGAAATAAAGTCGAGCGGCGTGCCCCAGCCCACGCAACTATCGATAAGATTGGCAATAATGGTTTGATTTAACTGTGCCTGGCTCAGCGTACCGAGCGGAGGGATGGAACCAAAAATGGAGGTAAACTGCGAAACCACAGGCCCGCCTACACGCACGTTCGGATGGGCTGTTTTTATGGCTGTGTAGCTGCGGTGAAAGAAGTCGAAATATTGCTGCGGTGTGCCCTGCCAGTAGAAATTATCCGGCTCATTCCATATTTCATAGTCAATATCCAGCCCCCACTGCACACTCATTTTCTGCACTACACTGTCAAGCAATTCTGTCCAGAGTGCATAGTTTGCCGGAGGAAAGGCGTGGTACATCCGCCACGAAGGGTCGCCGGCGCCCGGTATCGGTGTAGCATCGTTGGATGAGCTGAGCCAGGGGGGCATTTTTAAAATCGGCATGATGAGTTTGTTGCAATACTGGCTCAGGGCAATGGTCCCCGGCCTCATGGCCTCAAGCACAGTCATGGCATCGGTTATGGAGTTTACGCCTGCCCAGTTTATGGCGGTTTCAATATTATACAACCTTACCGCGTCGTAGTGAATGCCGCTGTTGTAAAAATCCATTGCGCCGGCATTGGTCTTCGGCAAGTAATTTACGCTTACGGTATAGCACACTGGCACATTACCCGCTACCTGAAAAGGGTTTATCGTAAGCTGCTGGCCAATTGCATTTGACTGTGCAGCTAGAATAACCAAAATGAAAAGGGCGATTTTTTTCATAGTGCTGTTTATTTACAGATTCATTCTCTCCACTCGGGAAACGAAACAAAAAACGTTGTGCCTTTTCCTTTCGATGTTTCAAACCAGATGCGACCTCCGCAGTGTTCTACAATGTTTTTTACCATGGCAAGACCTAAGCCCATGCCGGCGGTTTTTGTGGTAAAATTGGGGACGAAAATTTTATCAATCACTTCATCGGCAATTCCGGTTCCGTTATCGGTAAATGCCAGTAAAATGCGTGCGCCGGTGTCGGTTGTCTGGCGTTCGAGTGTAACTTTAATTTTTCCGCTGCGGTCTTCGGGAATGGCTTGAACGGCGTTTTTCAGCAGGTTGTTGAATACACGCACAAGCTGTTCTTTATCGGCGGCAATAATGGCTTCAGTTAAATTTCCGGGATCAAAACTGATGTCGATTTCTTCGCTGGTTTCGCGGAATAAGCCAACCGTGCTTTGCGCTAATTGCAGCACATCCATGCGCTCGCTGATGACTTTGGGCATCTTGGCAAAATCAGAAAATGCATTGGCAATAGATGCAAGCGTATCAATCTGCTCAATCATTGTTTTCGACATGCGTTCAATCTTTTCGTCGATGCCGGGCGCTTTGTCTTTGTAGGCGCGTTCAAAAAGCTGAATGCTTAGCCGCATGGGTGTGAGCGGGTTTTTGATTTCGTGTGCCACCTGCTTGGCCATTTCGCGCCAGGCGCTTTCGCGTTCCGATTGTGCAAGCCGTTCGGCACTTTGTGCAAGCTCTGTAATCATGCGGTTGTACTCAAAAACCAAACTGCCAATTTCATCGTTGTTTTGCCATCGTATCGGATCGTTTATCTTACCCAATTTCACCTGCCGCATTTTATCCTGAATAAGCCGAAGCGGATGGGTGAGGTAGTTGGAAACGAAAATGGCGGCCAGCACAGAAAGGGCAAACAACAGCACATAAATATTGATGAGCGCAACAAGGAATTGCGAGATTTCTTTCTCCAAAGCACTCTGCCGCGCAAAATACGGGAAGTTCAGATAAGCCTCCAATTGCCCGTCTTTATTGCGAACCGGAAGATAAGCCGAAAGATATTCGAGATTGCCGATATGCTCATCGTGAATAAATTCAGAAGCACCTTTGGTGTTGAGTTCCAGAAATGCTTCCGGATTCATCTTGCGCGATATTAATCCTTCGTCAAACAATTTCTGACGCGATGATGCATAGAGATCACCTTTCAGATCATACATATTTACATCTGTACCAAATACAGTAGAAATATCATTGAGCAGATAATTGGCAAATGCCGGGTTGAGCGCGTAGTTTTTTTCTTTGAGGTAATATTCAATTTCGAGACGAACAGAGTGTGTTTTATCGCTGATAATCTCTTCATTCTTATTTTGATATTGATCGCGAATAAATAAAATAGAACCAATGCCAAATAATCCAAGCGAAGCCAGAATAATAATAACAAATACCAACTGTATGCGGTATTTGAAGGTGAGATTTGAAAATGTAAAACCTACAGTAATGAGTTGGCGAATAGCAAAAACCGCAATCAGCAGCAAGCTGAACATTGCGAATAAATAGGAGAAGGTAGTTACACGTCCCAAGATACCCATTAATGGTTTACTCAGTATTACAAGCGTGTATTGATCGGGACGATATACCAAATGATTCCAGTCGTCGTATTTAATAAAATCAAAGTTTTTCTTTGTGTTCAGATTTCCGGGATGCAAATTATAGGTGTATTTCCCTGAATGATTAAGCAGCTCATCGTTTTTATATTTGGCATACGAATAGTTGATGAGCTTTTTGTTAATACCTAATTCGCGATCGAGCAGAAGTTCCGGGAATCCGATTTCCTGCACCATGAGTTTTGATTCAAGCTCAAGAAACAAAATGCCTTGACCGAGTGGCTTATTTTCGCCGGGGCGTTGGAGTGTAAGTAATCCTGCATAACTTGTGCGCCCTGAATTCAGATCGAGGTAGTGAAAGTTTTTGCTCATGGCCTCGCTGCCTTTATTGGCAATCAGCTCTTCGGCCAGCGTCAGGCTTTCTGTCCAGACTGATTCTGAACGGTGCAGCGGCGAACAAAGTGTATCGTAGTACGTTACTTTGAGGTTGTATTTTGTATCCCAGTAGCCGTTAAAGTAATTCTGCCGAATATGCCGCTCAAAAGCGTTCCAGTCGGGCGTATTCTGCTGCGCGAGTTTTATGATTGTTGTATCGTGCGAAAGTCGGGGCTCCAGTTCAGCAAATAATTGTTCGGCAATCGGGTCTTGTTCTGCGGCTAATTTTTCGGCAAGCAGCAGTCGCGTATCGTGTTCTTTGTATCGGCTTTCGCGAACGAGTAAATGTGTTGATGTGAGCGAGAAGAAAAAGAGCAGCACCACAATCATTGCAAATGAATAGGGTTCGGTGTGGCGGCGGATAAGCAGCAGAATCAATATCCCGAATGGCCAGAGCATCACTAATACGTCCGCTATGCCGAGAAGGTGCATAATGCCGGTATGCAGTGCTGCCGGAATTAACACAAGCAACCATTTTTCAACTGCTGAAAGCGAAAGCTGATGCAACAATGCTATTACCCGATCGGCAAAAACAAACAATGTTGCCATGAGCAATGCAAGAATAAACAGTGCCATGTAGCTGAAGCGGTTCAGCGAAAAAATATCATTCAGATTAAATGAGATATCGGAATTCTGTACCAATCCGCTGGTCATGTTATTAATAACCATTCCACAAGCGCCAACCGAAAAAACAACTACAGCAGCAAGTAGAAGTCGCAGCCATTTTTTTTGCGGAATACGAAGTTGTGTTATTGATATACGCGATGCAAAGTAGCGTGCAAGGTAGAGCAGCAGCAGCGCATTAATCAGAAAGTCGCCAAGCGATGGCAGCCAGAACGAATCGGCATTTCCGTAATGCACCGGACTGAACAGCGGCAGTTCGTCGAACAACGCCGGGAAGCGAAGCAAAATGCACACTACACGCAGCAGTGTAATCACCGCAGCAAAGATGAGGCTCGAATACAGTGCACCCATTCCTGTATCCAGCAATTCGCTTTCGCGGCGTACAAAACCGATCAGCAAAACAAAACCGAAAACGTACAGCAGTACTGCAAGCCAATCGCGCCAGCTTAAACCTGCTGAGGCAGAAACTGATTTGGCTGTAAGTGTAAACAGGTATTTCCCTTCGCGATCGCTGATGCTGTTGGCTGCATTGGGTGTTCCGGCCTGTATATCGGCTTCGCCGGGAAGTGAGAACGAAGGATGAAATTCGTTTTGCAGGTACTCGTTCTGATATGGATAAGCATATTTAATGAGCAGCAATCCGATAAATGTGCGGCCTGTATTTTCATCGCGGCGGCGCACTTCAAACCACCCGTTTTTGAGCTTTGCAATGCGCTCGTCGAGACACACTTCTTTCATGTAGTTCTCAACGGCAACCGAATTATCAGACCAAAACTTAAGTGTGTCCTGCGCATAGATGAGAAGCACAAAACCTTTGTCGCGACTCAGTGTTTCGTAGTAGCCGGGTTGGTTCAGGAAAATATCTGTGTAAGATTTTCCATTTGCCAGTTGCTGAAGTTGGGTAAGTTCGGTTTCGAGTTCCTGTTCGCGCTGGTGCAGAGCTGCCGTAAAACGTTCGGTATGCGCGGCCAGCGGATTTCCGGTAAGTACTGCCGTAGAACCAGCCTGCTGCACAGTCCAGGCCAGCAAAAAGCAAATTACAGCACCTGCCGCCCGGCTGAATCTGTGTTTCAATAATTTTGCAAAGGAGAAACCCGCCATAATTGCGCTCAAGTTACAAACCCGCAGCGAACCCGCGGTGCTTCGGTCTTAATTTTGAAGACGCAAAGCAGCAAAAATCAGGCCGGGCTTGTTAGTCGAATATAAACTCGGTGCGGCCAATCTGGGCTTTGTCGGAGATAATCTCTACAATGTAGCGTCCGGGCAGGAATGTGTAATCAGCATTTGCTTTTGGGCAATACATCACCACGCTCATCGTTTCGTTTTGATAGTCGATGGTTTTTCGTCCGGCAAAATAAGTTGTTCCGCCATTGTAGCTGATACGGTGATCGGCATCCATAGCCTGTGTCAGTTCCTGGCCATCGGGAGTAATGACACGGATAAAAATTTCTTTTTGTCCGGGCTTTGTAGTTGGATTACGGGCCACATCAAACGAAATCTTGAGCTTATCTACCTTCGAGGCTTTCATCTGCTCTGTTTCTTTACTGCCGCCGCGTTTTTCGCGCACTCCTGTCACTCTGATTGCGGTAGCTGCAATGCGTGCCGCATTATTCAGCTGGCCTTTCAGGTTTTCGGTTTCTTGCGTAAGTTGTGTTGAGCGGCCTACTTCCTGATCAAGTTTTGCCTGAGTTTCCTGCTTTTCATACCGCAGGGTTTGGTTCAGCCTTCCCATCGAGTCGATCGTTTTTACATAGCTCTGCATGATTGAGCGGAGCGTAACGGTTTCTTTGCGAAGCTTGGCAATAATTGCAGCGTTATTTTTATTCTTTGCAGCTTCTTTCTTCATCTCCTCAATCTGCGCAATCTTCTCGTCGAGTTCTTTTTGAAGATTGGCATCGTTGGTTTTCAGATCCTCAAACTGGCGCGAGAGGTCAGATAGTTCGTCCTGAATATCGTCGTTCTTGTTGGTTAATTCGGTAACCACAACAGTTTGCGTCTGAATTTCATTTTGCTTCTCCATAAATTTCCAGCCGAGGAAGCCGGAGATACCGGTTAACACAAAAATGATACTGAGGTAAGTAATATGCAGACCTTTATTGCTGCGTTCTGTCTGCTGTTCGGGCTGTTCCATAACTATGCTTTATGTATTCCGTAATGATGCAAACACCATTCCGGATTCATATTCAAACGTCAGAAAAAACTTGTTATTTCCAGAGGGGTCTGAAATTGATTTGTTGACAGGCGAATATGAATAACATTAATTGGGTCTGATTTATCAGTAAAATCAATAGGATTAGATTTATTTTACTGTTTGTCAAAGGTAATAACAGTAATAAGTTTCTATTTTTAGAATTCGTTAAAAAGCACTTTTTGAGGGATACATTGCACAATGCCGATGGCCAGTATTAGATTTTCTGTGCTCACCACCTTAGTTGCCGATATGGCTGCGCTGCTGTTTCCGCGGCTTTGTGCGGGTTGCGGCGATGGGTTGCGCGCAGGAGAGGAGGCCATTTGCACGGCTTGCCGCTTAGCGCTTCCGCCTTCGTTTGATTTTGCTGCACCGACTGAAAATCCCTCGGCACGGGTGTTTTGGGGGCGAATTCCGGTGCAGGCTGCTGCTTCGGGCTATGTTTTCGGCAGTCATGGCCGCATTCAGGAAATCATTCACCAGTTAAAATACAAAGGCCGCCGCGATGCCGGAATTGAGTTGGGCAAAACAATAGGCCGGCAAATGGCCGCAGTGCATCCGTTTAACACGGTTTCACTTATTGTGCCCGTGCCGCTGCACAGCAGCCGTTTGAGGCAGCGCGGTTATAATCAGGCTGCGGCTTTCGGACAAGGCATTGCCGAAAGTGCAGGTGTCCCGCTTCGCGAAAATATTTTACTCAGGTTGCAGGCTACACGTACACAAACCCGGAAAACCCGTGCCGAACGCTGGCAAAATGTTGATTCAGTCTTCAGTGTTCCCGATTCTGCCAGCATCGAAAATAAACACATTCTTCTGGTTGATGACGTGCTGACTACGGGTGCTACCCTCGAATCAGCCGCAAGGCCGCTGCTGGCTGTGCCCGGCGTTACGGTGAGCATTGTAACTATTGCCGCCGCAAGAAACTAAATCAGAGCGGAGAAAGAGAGCGAGAAAGAGAGCGAGAGTGTAAAAATCCTCGCTCTCGCTCTCTTTCTCGCGCTGTATAATCCTAACTTTGTGGCTTATGGCTGAATCGCTTCTGATTACCGGCACTACCCGCGGCGAAAAGTATGAATCGCTGCTGCCGCAGATTTATGCGTTGACTACCGGCGAAACCAACTTTGTCGCCAATCTTGCCAATGTGGCCGGAGCATTGCGGCAAGCATTCGGGTTTTTCTGGGTTGGGTTTTATCTCGTGCAGAACGATGAACTGGTGCTCGGACCTTTTCAGGGACCTGTAGCCTGCACGCGCATCCGAAAAGGAAAAGGCGTTTGCGGCACGGCCTGGAACGAAAACAGAACTGTACTTGTTCCCGATGTAGACGCTTTTCCCGGACACATTGCCTGCAGCTCTGAATCGAAATCAGAAATTGTAGTGCCGCTGCACAATGCTTCGGGAACAATTATCGGTGTGCTTGATGTTGACAGCGACAACCTCAACGATTTTGATGAAACGGATGCTGCGTTTCTTGGTAAACTTGCACAACATATTACAGAACTCTATGAGCGTGCAGCACTTGCGTAACTTATTCTGGTTTTTCCCGGCAATGTTGTTGCTGGCGGGATGCGCGCAGGTGGTAAAACCCAATGGCGGCCCTAAAGATACTCGTCCGCCTTTTGTGGTAGAATACTTGCCCGACAGTGCCGCAACCAATGTCAGTACCCGGCGGATCGTTATACGTTTTGATGAATATGTTTCGCTGAGCGATATAAATGAACAACTGATTATTTCGCCGCCGCTGCTTACTCCTCCGGAAATCAATATCCGCAGAAAAGAAATTGTAATTGATTTCAAAGACACGCTTCGTGCCAATACAACGTACACGCTCAGCTTCGGCAATTCAATTCGGGATATTACCGAAAACAATGTGCTCGATAATTTCAGGTATGTATTTTCAACCGGGCCTGTTGTTGATTCACTTCGCATCCGCGGTCGCGTTACCGATGCATTTACACTTGCCGGTGAAAAAGATGTAATGGTGGTTTTATACAACACTGCTGCTGATTCGGTACCGTTTAAGCAACGGCCTTGGTATTTCACCAAAACGCGTGAAGACGGCTCGTTTGAGCTTACCAACCTGCGCGCCGGAACCTATAAAGTAGTTGCACTTACTGATAAAAATGCGAATTACCGGTATGATCCTGCTGCCGGCGAACGTTTCGCTTTTCGTGATTCGATGCTTACGCTGAATGCCAATAACGATTCGCTTAAACTTAGTTTGTTTCAGGAAAACAATCCGCAGCAGCGCATTATAAAAGGTGAACAACCGGCACCCGGAAAAGTAGTTGTGCTCTTTGCTTATCCGGCCAAGAAACCGGCACTGAATTTTATGAAACCGCTTTCAGAAGATGTTGCCGTTTTTACCGAACGCAACCGAACCGGCGATACACTTACACTCTGGATGAGCAAAAGCAAAACCGATACGCTGCAGCTCATCGCCAGCGACGGTGGTACCGACTTTGATACCACAGAAGTTAAAATTTACGATCCGAACGATAAGCGTTTTCGTCCGCGCGGTGGTCAGCCCGATGCGCGGCGATTGCTGGTCTGGGGCTCGGTAAACAACAACCAGAAAGCCGAGTTGTATTCGCCGCTTACAGTAAACACAACCATTCCGGTGCGGGAGTTTGATGCCAAAGGAATTATTCTCACCCGCGGCCGCGATACATTGCAACTCACCCCGCAACTCGATTCGCTGACCCGCCGCCGCATTCAGTTGCTCCCGAACCTGAAAGAAGACTCGGCCTACAAACTGGTTGTGCTTCCCAATACAATAACCGATTGGTTCGGACAACGCAACAAAGACACACTCACGCTTAATTTCAAGCCCAAAACGCCTGATGATTACGGCAACCTGAAAGTGAGTTTTAAAAACCTTCGTCCCGGTAATTACATTCTGCAAGTCCTTAACGAAAAAGGACAAACCATTCAGCAACGCAGCATTACACCAACTGATGTGTTTACGTTTGAGCATCTGCCACCCGGCCAATACAAACTCCGGCTCATTACCGATGTAAACAACAATGGCCGCTACGACAGCGGAAACTACCTGCTCAAACAACAACCCGAACCAGTGAAAATTTATGGAGGTGCAATCAAACTCCGCGCCGGGTGGGATTTTGAGGCGGAGTGGAAGTTTAAGAAGTAATGTAAACTGCAAAACTGCGGAAAGTTTTTCGCCTTTGGCGAAATAAACTTTCCGCAACCTTCAATCAAGTTTGTAACTTGATTGAGGAAATAGGATGTACTCGATTTATTCAGATGAATAACCCTAAAACAATCTATGAATCTATTCGAGACAGGCCGGGAATGTTTATCGGTGGTTTGTATCGAACGGCTGTTTCCAATCTTCTGAATCAATTATTGATAGATGTACTCAATCACGTTAAGTGTAAAAGGATAGAGGTATTCATTTTTCGTAACAATATCATTTGTGTTCAATTCGAACTATCGAATTTAGATGATGAAAAAAGATTGAAATCATTTTTTACAAAAAAAGAAATCTTTGCTAAGTCATGGTCGTTAGGAAAAGCAAGTGCTATCGCATTGTCAGAGCATTTTTCGGTTTCGGCATTAGGTGAAATGAGAGAGTACTCGAATAATCACAGAATGATTAAAAAACATAAGTTAGAATCCGATAATGAGCGAATTGTGAATATTGAGTTTAAACTTGCAGAAAAACACCTCAAAGAAATATTACCTGATAAAAAATTTCTTCCGGAATACCTGTTTGTACTCTCTGCTTGCCACCCCGACCTGAAAATTATCTACACTGATAAAACAATATCTCCGTTTACAAGGAATATTTATCGTTTCCCAAAAGGATTGAAGGATTTGATGATCTATATGTCTCAACACGAATCGACAAATAATCGCCACATTCATCAGTTTCAGTTCAAATCAGAATTAATATCCGCAGATATTGTATTCTGTTATTCTAGCTCATATTATCCTTTTCGTTGGTCTGCAATGAATAATGAATATACACAAAGTCACGGCTCTCATGTTGATGGTGTTATTGAGGGATGCCTTGCCTACATTAGAAGTGAAGCAAAGCGAACAAAGCAAAAATTACCAAGCTGGTATAACAAGTATTTCCCTGGTCGGATAGCAGTTGCAATTTCTGCATACTCAGATGATGCAGAATATGAAGGAGCAGTAAGGTATAGAGTTGTTAAGAAAGATTTTATCCCAGTAATCAGTGCAGCCGTTCAGAAATATTTGGAATCAGTTAAGAAAGATAACCCTCAAGGAATACAGGAATTTATAGATTGGATATAATCAGCAATAAAAAACATCCGGTACAATCAGCTTGCTGATTACACCGAATGTTTTTGTTTGTGTACACTAAACTACTGCTGTGGCATTGTACTCATATCCATAAAAAACACTTCCCAGTGATGCCCGTCGGGATCCTGAAAATTGCGGGAGTACATAAATCCGAGATCTTGTGTTGGGTATAATGATGTTCCGCCGGCAGCAAGGGCTTTTGATAAAAGTTCGTCAACTTCTTCGCGACTGTTTACTGAGAACGAATAAATACCACTTACAGTTTTTGAGTTATCGGTTATCTCGCGATTTACAAAATCTTTGAATCTGTTATGTGTGAGCAGCATCGCAAAAATGGTTTCGTTAAACACCAGACAAGCCGCATTTTCATCCGTGAACTGCATGTTAAACTCAAAACCGAGTTGTTTGAAAAAGTTCATCGAGACATTCAGGTCGCGAACCGGGAGATTGAGGAAAATCTGTTTTACCATTATGGTTGAGAAAAGGATGAATAGTGTTTTATATTTCCGGAATTCTTGCGTCAGGTTTGCGTTAATTAATACAGTAATGTCCTTGATGAATATGACTATTAAAGTCATCGGCACTCCAAATTTCAGTTCCACCCTTTAGCGGATCACTGATGGTGTATGTTCTGTTTTTGTCGGACTTACTCGTTCCATTGTACCCAACGAGCAAGATGTAATGAGCATCGACTTTAGGCCCAATCAATAAAATAATCGGATGATTACCATTGATTT